>JALOQO010000018.1 GCA_025453305.1 Patescibacteria group bacterium
GCAGAGCCACCTACCAAAAGGGCAACCATTAGACCGGTCGCATTAATTAATACATACAATGGAGATAACGGTAAATCAATATTTAAATTGTGATAATCCCATGATTTTTTAGCTTTAATAATTAACTCATTAACGAAATCTTTGTGATTTTTGGCTTCATAATCTTCATGAGCAAACGCTTGTACGGCATCAATATTGCCAATAACATCTGCAATATGACCCGCAACTATATTGCTTGCTTTCTCTCTATCGCTTACTAGTTTTTGCCGTCTCTTAATTAACGGTATCAATATTATCGTGGTAATTAATATTGAACCCAACAATACAACTACAAGCCACGGTGTATATTGCCACAGAACTACCACGGCAAAAAATAACGGTAGGATATTTGCAAAAATGTTAAAGGCCAAAGTATCGCTAAATAATTCATAATTTTTTGCGTATCCAATAGTTTTTTTAGTTAGCGATCCGGCAAAGTTATTATGAAAGAAACCTATATCTTTGTTTAACAATTCATCCATAGATTTAAGATACAATGATTTAATACCTTTAGCGTCGTTATGATTTAGTAAATGTATGGCTATTCTAAAAATCATCTCTCCCGCAAGCCAAACAACCACAAATAACAGTAGATATGGCATTATTGATTCTGTGGTTATGGGCTCGTTCGAAAACCTTGTAATAACAGAAGCAACTATCAAAGTTGGTACATAAGATATTAAAACTACTCCCAGCCCAGGTAAAAGCATAGCTGGTATTGAGTATCTTTTAAGGCTTGCAAGTTGCCCAAAGTAGTGTTTAACGGCAAGCTTAACTGCCGCCGGGTTCCTTGTTTTATCCATAGGTTTAGTTCCTTAGAATTAATGTTTATTAGAGCGGTCCGTTTTTTATTGGGACTTCAAGAATTTGAGCGGTCTTATAACAATATTAAGACATCAATCATAAAAACAATCTTAACACATCTGTTATAATATTATCAAATGGAAAAAGTAATTCTTTATTATAAATTTGTGCCCGTTAAAGACCCAGAGTTTACTAGGCTTTGGCAACGGGAACTGTGCGAAAGATATGGCCTAAGGGGCCGCATAATTATTAGCAAACAAGGTATTAATGGTACTCTTGGTGGCCCTGTAGATGGCCTAAAGGCATATGTAAAGGCTATGAAATCATCCTTGTTTAAAAACACTGCTTTTAAATGGAGCGATGGCGGTGCAGATGATTTTCCTAAATTATCAATAAAAGTTCGCCCAGAACTAGTTGCTTTTGGCGCACCGGATGCTATAAAAGTTAACCAAAACGGAGTAGTCGGCGGAGGTAAGCATCTTAAGCCCGAAGAAGTAAATAAGTTGGTAGAAAGTCGTGGCGATGAAGTAGTTTTTTTTGATGGTCGTAACGAATTTGAGGCCAAAATAGGAAAATTTAAAAATACCGTTGTACCAAGTGTTCGATATACCAGAGAATTTCTAAAAGAGTTAGATGATCCCAAATACGACTCCATAAAAGATAAACCCGTTGTGTCATATTGCACTGGCGGTATCAGATGTGAGCTTTTAAGTGTTCATATGAAAAATGCCGGCTTTAAAGAAGTTTATCAAATAGATGGTGGCATTGTAAAATACGGTGAAAAGTATGGCGATGACGGCTTATGGGAAGGCAAGTTGTATGTTTTTGATAACCGCATGGTTACAAGTTTTAGTGACAAAGCTAAGGATATTGGTGAATGTGTGCATTGTGGTGCAAAAACCAGTAATTATGAAAATTGCTCTAACAAATTATGTAACGACTTGATTCTGATATGCAAAAAGTGTCATAAGACAACCACCGTATGTACCAACCCGGAGTGTGCTCGGACGGTAAATGTACCGATCACCAAACATTAGTTATTAATGACCAGCAGTATAATTAAAGAAAAGTTAGCAAAATTACCTAAAGAGCCAGGGGTTTATTTTCATAAAAATTCCATTGGAGAAATTATTTATGTTGGTAAAGCAGTGGTTTTAAAGAACCGTGTTAGCCAATATTTTCATAAAAGTCGTTTAAAAGACCCTAAAACCGATGCATTGGTTAAGGAAATTAGCGATTTTGATTGGATGGTGGTAGCCGACGAGGTTGAGGCGTTGTTTTTAGAAGCCGAAATGGTTCGCCGATATCAGCCAAGATACAATATTTTATTAAGAGACGATAAGTCTGTTGCCTATGTCAGAATAAATATTAAAGACAAGGCTCCGGCCGTAACCATAACGCGTCGGCCCCTAGATGACGGAGCCGATTATTATGGACCTTTTTTGCAGACTTTACCGTTGCGTCGTAGCTTAAAATACCTTAGACGAATATTCCCTTTTTCTACTCACAACAGCTTACCAGCAAGGGGTTGTTTACAGTATCATATCGGATTATGCCCTGGACCAGAAACAGCTGATTATAACGAATCGGAATACAAGGATAATTTAAGGAAATTAGTTTTATATATTAAGGGTGGCAGAGTTCAGCTAATAAAAGATTTAGAAAAAGAAATGAAATGCGCATCTCAAGAACAAAATTTTGAGCTAGCTGCCAAAAAACGGAATTCTCTAATAGCCTTAAAGTCTTTAAGGGCTCGTATAATTTTTAGTGATAGAGATAATTTAGATTTAAGCAAAGACCATGCACTATATGATTTATCGACTTTATTTAATTTAGACAAGCCCCCCAAGCGCATAGAGGGTTTTGATATAAGTCATATGAGTGGTACGGATACGGTTGCAAGTATGGTGGTTTTTACAAATGGCATAGCAGACAAATCATATTATAGAAAATTTAAAATGAGAATACCCGGAAATGATGATTTTGCACACATTAATGAGGTAATCACAAGAAGGCTCAGAAAATCTTCACAAAAATCTTGGCAATTACCTAATTTGTTTTTGATAGATGGTGGTAAGGGACAGTTAAGTTCAGCTATAAAGGCAAGAGATGAGGCTGGAATAAATACACCAATGATTGGCTTAGCAAAAAAATACGAAGAAATTGTGATACATAAGAAATCTAGTAATATTAACTTAAATTTAACATTTATAAATAATATAAAAGGATACAAAAAAAATCAGGGAGACTTTATAATTATTGAGTTACCTCAATCTGCTCATTTAGTTAAACTCTTGCAACGGATAAGGGACGAATCGCACCGTTTTGCCGTTAGTTATCACGGTACTCTAAAAACAAAAAGACAGACCGTAAGCGAATTAGATTTAATTCCAGGTATCGGACCGGCCACCAAAAGAAAGTTGTTAAAAGAATATGGTTCACTCAAAGCAGTAAAAGAATCTAGTTTGGTAGATTTGGGCAAAGTTGTAGGTATGTCAAAAGCCAAGATTATATGGCAAAATTTAGGTAATTAATATGGGTATCAATAAATATATAAATAACAGGCTAAGGCTAGTAAACCTATTACCTGATTCCGATGCCATTTTGATTGTCGGAAACGGTTCGGTTATAAGAACTAGTGATACATCATATCCATTTAGGCAAGACAGCAACATTTTATATTTTACAGGAATCGAAGTACCGTCTATAAGCCTGTTTATAGATGTAAAAAACTATAAGTCCTTTATTGTTGTGCCAAGGCAAAATAGAACCGAAATTATTTTTGAAGGCGAGACAAATTCTCAAAAAATAATTGATATCAGTGGTTGTGAAGATGTTATTGGTTATGATGATTTAATTAATCGTCTTAAGGCGTGTAAAAATATTTATTCAAATCTGCCAGCCCCAAACAGGGTTAATGGTAGCTTTAACAATGGTTTTAGAAGGCAAGTTTACCCAAGGCTAGTAAGAAATAATATAAAAACCAAAGACATTAGGCCGGTTTTAGCTAATTTAAGAATGATCAAGCAGGATTACGAAATTAATGACATTAAAAAAGCCGTAAATATAACTAAAAAAACACTAAAAACAATTGAGCCGTTAATATGGCAAAAGAATCAAACAGAGCAGTCTTTAGCCTGGGCGATTACCGCAGAATTCGCTAAACACAAAGCTGGACACGGCTATTCGCCAATTGTAGCAACCGGTCCAAATGCATCGACTCTGCATATTAATCCTGGCAAAAATATGATATCAAATAGTGTTTTATTTGATGTTGGCGCAGAATACAATGGTTATTCTGCCGACATTTCCAGGACTTATTTTAAACAAAATAGCGATTTATATAAAAGCCTTGCAGAAGTACAGAGCAGTATAATAGATATCGTAAGGCCGGGTATATTATTTAAAGACATTCATAAATTTGCCGTATCTCAAATTGCTGATCTTGCTTGTAAGTTTAATCTAAACGAACCAATTGAATCGTTGTTTCCGCATTCTATCGGGCATCATCTGGGCTTAGATACTCACGATTTAGCAGATTACAAAAACCCCCTACAAGAAAATATGATAATTACCATAGAGCCGGGAATCTATAGTAAGCAAAAAGGTTTTGGAATGCGCATAGAAGACGATATATTGGTCACCGGTAATGGCTCTTTAGTGTTATAATAAACTATAAATATGAATATAAAAAAGCAAGCTTTCACTCTGTTTGCAAGGTGGCTGGTAAATACTTTTAGTTTGTGGTTGGCTGTTAGCTTAAGTCTGCTAGAAATGCAAGGTGATTGGCCCCAGTTTATTGTAGGCGGTTTACTATTAGCTTTGCTCAACGCAATCATTAAACCATTATTAGTTGTATTTTCTCTGCCAATAGTGGCTTTAAGCCTAGGGCTATTTATGGTAGTAATTAATGCTACTATTTTATATTTTTTGTCATGGATATACGATCCTTTACAAATAACTAGCTTTTTTGATGCACTACTTGCGGGAATAGTGATAAGCTTGATAAACTATATAGTAACTATATTGTTTGAAAGGTTGTTTAAAAATAATGAGTAGTGTTTACGATTATATAACGATTATCAGTGCGGTGATTATGACCATTTTTATTTTAATGCAAACTAGAGGCGCTGGTTTAGGTGCAGGATTTGGTGGATCGGCCGAAATTAATACCGTAAGAAGGGGTTCTGAAAAAACTCTTTTTCAGTTAACTATTGTTTTTGCTGTGATTTTTATCGGATCTATAATTTTGGGTATAGTAAACGCATAAAAGCTATCAACATATGGTAAATAGTCTCAAACGATTTAAACCTCGTAAAGCTTTCAGGGCGCGTAAAAAGCTTGTTAAAGACAAGGCGGAAATCGCAAACAAGCAATTAGACAGGCACATTTTTAGAAGATTTCATAACTGGGGAAACGCAAAAAGATTTGTTATTACCTGGGTGTTGTTGATTAGCTTTATTATCACTGGTTTATTAATCCAAACAAGGTTATTAAGTAGCAATTACCAGGCAACTCAATTCACGGGTGGCGGTATTTATAGCGAAGGCATAATAGGTAATGTAAAAAATATTAATCCAATTTTCTTAACCGAAAATACTGTAGATAACGCCATTTCTAGATTAATGTTCTCGGGTCTTTTTACCTATGACGAAACAAATAATTTAGTACCAGACTTGGCGGTTTCTTATACATCTGACGAGGCAGCGAAAAAGTATGTTGTTCAACTAAGAACCGATGCTCGTTGGCACGATGGCGTTAGATTATCTGCCGATGATGTTGTTTATACTTATAAAACAATCCAAGACACCAAAACACAGTCGCCTCTAAACAGCACCTGGAGAGGTATAAAAATAGAAAAAACTAACGATTCTGAAATAACTTTTATTCTGCCAAACTCTTATAGCCCATTTCCCCATTTGCTAACAACAGGGATAATTCCAAAACATATACTAAAAAATACCGAACCAGAACAGCTAAGGAGTAGTCGCTTTAATAATCAAAGTCCTATAGGTTCGGGTCCTTTTAAACTATTAAATATACAGTCTAGAGAGGTTGCTAACGAACCGGCAGAGATTGTTCAGCTTGTTAAAAACGGTAGTTTTTATCGGGGCGAGGTGCAGCTAGATGGTTTTAATATGTATACTTATCCTGATAAAAAACAAATTCAAAATGCATTAGAAAAAAAAGAAATCAATGGTGCACCAATTGAGTTAGACGGTCAATCTAAATTAGCTATAAATCGTTATAATCAAACTAGCGGTTTATATTTGTTTTTAAATACCACCAAACCAAATTTAAAAGAACAAGCATTTAGAGAAGCAATAATTAGATCCATTGAACCGGGTAAGGTATCGGCTAGTTTAGGCTATCCAGTGAAAACTGTCAGATCTCCAATTTTGAAGGGACAATTGGGATATAAAATAGATAATAATCAAAAAGGCTATGATATTAATATTGCTAATCAAAAGCTAAATGAACTGGGTTGGGTTTTAAAAGAAGGTGATCAATATTTAACAAAAGATGGTAAAGAATTAACACTAGAATTTGTTTCAGAAAACACACCAGAATACCTTAAGCTTTCAGAAGAAATTCAAAAACAATTAGCTACAGTAGGGATAAAGACTAATGTCACCCTAGAAGATGCAGAACAGTTGCAACAAAACAGATTCGGCTCAAAAGAATACGATATATTACTTTATGCGATAAATATTGGTCCAGACCCAGATGTTTATGTGTACTGGCATTCTAGTCAAGCCGAACCTGAGGCAAAACCCGGCTATAATTTATCACTATATTCAAACAAAAAGGCAGATGCTTCACTTGAAGCTGGCCGATCAAGAAGCAACCCAGATTTAAGGGCTAGTAAGTATCAACCGTTCTACGAAGCCTGGAAAAACGATATTCCTGCTGTTGGTTTTCACCAACCGGTTATACCACATACCAGAAACATACCCGTCAATAATATGAAAGAAAAAACAATTAATATTACTGCAGACAGATTTAATAATGCCTACCAATGGCAAATTAATGTTAGCCAACAAACAGAATAAAAGACTAAAAACTAGTTGTTCATCATTCAATTTTAAATGTAGTGCTTATGTTATTATAAATTGGTACAATATAGATTATGAGTAAAGTAGCAGAATATCTTCAACAACATGTGGTGGGTGAGGTCTTAACGACACAAGACGCTAGAGAATATTTTTCAAAAGATTCAAGTATTTTTAAAATTACACCTCAAATAATTGTTTATCCACGAACAGAAAACGATGTTCGTAAAATCGCAAGGTTTTCTTGGCAACTAGCCGAAAGAGGCCGTTTGGTCCCTATTACGGCTCGTGGCTTAGGTACCGACCAAGGGGGGGCTGCAATTGGCCCTGGAATTTTAGTTGTATTCCCAGCCCACATGAATAAGATTTTATCATTGGATTCTAATAAAGGTTTTGTTTCTGCTCAGCCGGGAACAAATTTTGGCAGAATTCAACAAACGCTACTAACTCATGGTCAATTTTTACCTCCCTATCCTGCATCTATGGAATATTCTACAATAGGCGGTGCGGTAGCGAACAATGCTGCTGGTGAAAAAACCGTAAAATACGGCACAATGAAAGATTTTACCAGGCAACTACGGGTTGTTTTGGCCAACGGTGAGGTAATTGTTACAAAAAGACTTTCAAAAAAAGAACTTGTACACAAGAAAGGTCTACCCACTTTTGAAGGAGAAATTTATAGGTCAATAGATAATATTTTAAGCGACAACATAGATATTATTGAAAATTCGCAACCAGCTGTTAGTAAGAATACTGCGGGATATGATATATGGTCCGTCAAGGGAAATGACGGCTCGTTTGATTTAACGCCTTTATTTGCTGGATCGCAAGGTACACTTGGCATTATTTCCGAAATAATATGTGATACCGAAACCTACAATCCCAATAAATCATTAATAGTTGCAAAAATTGATACGCTAGAACATTTAGGAGTAGCCGTATCTAAGATAAGAGATCTTAACCCCAGCGCTTTAGAGTTAGTGGACTATCATTTATTGGATTTTACAAATAAAACTAATCCTAATTACCTTAAAGATACTATACAGCCTCCATTCCCTCATTTTGTTTTGTTTATTGAATTTGACGACATATCTGGTAGAAAACAAAAAAACCGTGTTAAAAAAAGTAAAAAAATATTAGAATCATTAAAATCACAAATAGTTATCTCTAAAGACAACCACGAACAAGAAG
Organism: Patescibacteria group bacterium; assembly: GCA_025453305.1. Lineage (GTDB taxonomy): Bacteria > Patescibacteriota > Saccharimonadia > Saccharimonadales > CAIOMD01 > Prado157. The sequence continues at coordinate 8,088 of JALOQO010000018.1, forward strand.
ATTACTGGAAAATAAGACACAGTGCTTCTGCTGTTATCTGGCAACACCCCGGTAACAAAAGGGCTTTACCGGTTATAGAAGACGGCATAGTACCGCTAGAAAACTTAACTGAATTTATAAATAAAGTATATGAGTTGTTTAAAGTATTTAATTTAGAAATTGCAATTTGGGGCCATGTAGGTAATGCAAATTTACAAATTCAGCCGTATTTTGATTTATCGTCACTTGGCGATAGGCAACAAATGTTTAAACTAATGGATGCATATTATGATCTTGTATTTTCTTTTGGTGGGTCTACAAGCGGAGAACACAACGACGGCAGAATAAGAGCTCCTTATCTAGTTAAAATGTATGGTCAAGAGATATATGAAATTTTTCGAAAGATAAAACAGCAATTAGATCCATATGGTACTCTAAATCCGGGTGTTAAAATCGATGTTACCGTAAACGACAATCAAAAAATCCTTAGAGTTTTTGAATATTACAGAAGAAGATAAAGAGTATGGTTTTTATACATATCGCTCACAATATGAAATGTATGAACTATCTTCGGTTGTAATTCATAGTGAAGAGGAAAAAATGTCCGGCGAAGCGGAAGAAAAAAGACTGAAGGGGCCAAAACTGCTGATCGGCTGTTCGATGTTCTCAAACCAATTCCACGCAATTGTTATGTTCGTGTTACCGGGAGTTGTTCGGGAGTCGTGATGAATGAACCCAGCAACGAAATCGTAGAAGCCACCGCCCAGCGGAT
>JALOQO010000091.1 GCA_025453305.1 Patescibacteria group bacterium
CTTCGTGAATTCAAGCCCCAGCACATCGCATTCCAAGTAAAAAGACCCTATCTTACGACAGAGTCTTTTTACTTGGAGGGACCAGTGGGGCTTGAACCCACGACACCCTGCTTAAAAGGCAGGTGCTCTAACCAGCTGAGCTATGGTCCCACGTCAGAAATAACTAATTTGGTTTTCATTTTATATTAAAATAAAAATTGCAACCAAGCCGTATTTCTTCTTTTTAAAATCATAAACAGATAAATCTTGGTTTATAATTTTTTGTACTATCTCATTTAGATAATAGCAGGCTTTATTTTCTCTTAAAAACTTGTCTTTGTCAATCTGTTATAATATAAGTAAATACAGTTTAAAAAGGTTTGTTTTATGTCTGGACATTCAAAGTGGTCTACTATTAAGCGCCAAAAAGGTATTGCCGATGCTAAACGTGGTGCGGTTTTTACAAAATTAGGCAATCAAATTGCTATTGCAGCTAGGGGTGGAACCGATCCAGCTATTAATTCTAGCCTTGCTATGGCTATTGAAAAGGCTAAAGCTTCTAATATGCCAATGAGTAACATCGAAAGGGCGATTGCAAGAGTTGCAGACAAGAATGCGGCTGTACTAAACGAAGTAATGTACGAAGGATATGGACCCGGTGGTGTAGGTGTATTAGTAGAATGTGCGACTGACAATTTAAATCGGACATATCCAGAAGTTAGAAATGTTTTTAATAAAAAGGGTGGCAATATTGCAGAGTCTGGTGCTGTAGCTTTCCAGTTCAGCCGAAAGGGTTCGATAAGGGTGCAAGCTAAGGGTGACGATGCCATACTTGCAATTTTAGATGCTGGCGCAGATGATGCAGAAGAGCTGGATGGCGAGATACAGGTTTATACTAATTCAAAAGACTTAGCCAAGGTTAGAGATTTAATAAATCAGGCTGGTCTAAAAGTAATCGAAGCCGAATTAACTTATCTGCCAAATAGCAACATTGAGATTACAGATAAAGAGGTGGCTAAAAAAGTTATGAACCTTATGGATGCTCTTGATGAGTTAAATGATGTTGTGGCAACACACACCAATTTTGAAATTGCCGAAAGCGTAGAAATCTAAAAGTGAAGATATTGGGCATAGACCCAGGTACGGGAATAGTTGGTTTTGGGGTAATCGAAAAATCTAAAATCAATTATAAATTAATAGATGGCGGAGTAATTAGAACCCCTGCTCACCAGGCTGATGAATATCGGTTACACACTATATATAACGGTATAGCAGAAATAATTGATCAACATAGCCCAGATGTTGTGGTTGTAGAAAAACTTTTTTTTGCGCGAAATGTTACTAATGCTATGAGTGTTAGTCAGGCTAGGGGCGTAATTTTACTCGCGTCTACCATAAAGGGCATACCAATAGCAGAATATACACCATTGCAAATAAAACAAGCCTTAACAGGGTATGGTAGGGCAGAGAAATCACAAATCCAAGAAATGGTAAAAGTATTATTAAAGTTACAAGAAATACCCAAGCCCGATGACTGTGCCGATGCAATAGCCGCTGCCCTAACTCATGGTCATACCCTACAGCTACCAAAATCTTAAAAATGTTACAATAAGTATTAATGATAGCTACATTGAGTGGAAACATACAGGAGATTATTGACGACACTTTGGTTCTGAATGTCCGTGGGGTTGGATATGGATTAACCATGCCTTATAGCAAGATGGATAGACTTACCGTAGGGGAAGAAGTTATGTTGTATATTTATGAACATATCAAAGAAGACGCACACACCCTATACGGTTTTAAGGACTTATCTGACAAAAAACTCTTTGAGCAACTACTTAGTGTTAAAAATATAGGACCAAAAGCGGCGATTGCGGTACTGGATATAGGTCCGGGAGAATCAGTTAGGGTAACTATTGCCTCAGGTGATGTCAAAATGTTACAAACAGCTAAGGGTGTGGGTAAGCGGGCAGCCGAACAAATTGTTGTAGAGCTTAGAGACAAGGTTGGCTTACCAAGTACCCAAGAAGCCGAAGGTTTGGTAGGTAGAGGTGGTTTGTCTATGCAAGATGAGGCTACTCAAGCATTGATTGCTTTAGGCTTTAGCGAAACCGACGCCTCTTTAGCACTCCAAGGCGTAGATATTAATTTGCCAACAGAAGATCGCATAAAACTAGCTCTAAGAGGTAGGATATGATAGATAGAATTATTAATACAGGCCAAAATAACGATGATATAGTCGATCAAGAATTTGAAAATAATTTAAGGCCAAGGGACTTTGCTAATTATGTAGGCCAAGATAGGCTTAAAAAGAATTTAAAACTTTCTATAGAAGCTGCTAAAAAACGAAACGAAACTCTAGATCATATTTTATTGTACGGGCCACCAGGTTTAGGAAAAACAACAATGGCTACTGTAATAGCCAACGAAATGGGTGCTCAAATAAGAGTAACGAGCGGGCCTGCTATAGAAAGAGCCGGCGACTTAGCTAGCTTGCTAACTAATTTACAAGATGGTGACATATTGTTTATCGACGAAATTCATAGATTACACCGAACAGTAGAAGAAGTTTTATATAGCGCCATGGAAGACTACAAGATTGACATTATGCTAGGCAAGGGGCCTAGTGCTCGTAGTTTAAGACTGGATGTTCCAAGGTTTACATTAATAGGCGCCACGACCAGAACCGGGGCTTTGGCTGCCCCTCTTAGGGATAGGTTTGGGTTAATACATCGTTTAGAATTTTATTCGCCAAATGAAATAGCCCAAATCATAAAAAGGGCTGCCAATATCTTAGATACCGAAATAAAAGACGAAGCTGCTGATATATTGTCGTCTAGAGCAAGATTAACACCAAGGATTGCTAACCGTTTACTCAAGAG
>JALOQO010000092.1 GCA_025453305.1 Patescibacteria group bacterium
TTATTGCGTTTTTGTATCTGTTATTCGTTGTTATAATATCTACTAAATAGTTCAAGTACCGTATCTCACCAGCACAATTTTAACCAAACTAGACAATAGTTTGATTTTTTGTATCTTCAAGAAGCGTACCAGAAAACAATACCGCTTCTGCAATGAATAGCTCAAGCGGTTTATAGTTTTCGTTTGCCTGAGCAATTTCTAGATATCTATAGTAGGCCTTTTTCCGCTCTTTTAACACGATAGGTGGTGGCAATTTTGCGTTAAGTGCTTGAGCGAGCATCAGTAATCTGCCTGTTCGCCCATTGCCGTCACTAAAAGGATGGATTTTTTCAAATATTGCATGTGTTTTTGCAATAAAAGCGATTGAGTCATCCGTATTGTATCTTGCATCAGCAAGCTCATGAATCAAAGAAGGTACTTTTTGCCAATTAGCGAGTGCTACATGTGACCCCATAATACGCACAGTATGTTTTCGATATTGCCCAGCGTCACTAACGATACCATTCATAAGGCGTAGGTGGATATTAAGAATTAGTTCTTCGGTAATACTAAATTTGCCTTTAGCCCTTGCCACATGCTCTATTAGCCAATAAAGCGCAGCCTGGTGGTTTTTTGCCTCCAATTGCTCTATAGCTGAACGATTTGATAATACCTTATTATCAAATATTACATCATTGACATCTGCAAGTGTCATGGTACTACCTTCTATATTGTTTGTGTGGTAAGTTAAATAAAGCGTCAATTTATTGAGCTTGTCTGAGTTCGACATAATTTGCTTCGCGCTAATTGAATACACAGTAGCAGCCTTCTTTGCTAAAACCAAGTCCGATTCTGTAATTGCTGATGTTCCTGTAATTGCAATAAATAGGTCGCGAATACGAGCCTGGGCTTTTTCGCGAGGCACTGCGCGATTATTGATCCATGCGTTTAGAGCAGGAAATGATACCCCTATTTCAGCTGCAAGCTGCTCTTGGGTCCAACCACTAGCATCAAGGATTTGTATAAGCTGGTCCTTATAATTCATAACTTTATAATGTTATCACATTCTTTATAAAGTTTCAAGTTACAATTGTTTACTATTTTTGACGGTGACCCTTCATTCTCTTTATCTGTTAAATCTGCTAAAGTTCGATAATCGCCCCTAATCCCCTGCCAATATAAAACAACTCGGCTTGTCTGGGTTATTTTATATTGATGGGTGACTGATTTGAATCTGCGATGTCGCAGTTGAGAAATGCCAATGGCATTTTACAAGAGAACCTTCATCCGACAACTGTGTTGTCGCGGCAAAAGTTCTGGGCCCGCAGAATGTGGGCAAGTCCTGTCACCCCCGCCAAACATATATTTCATTAAAGTGTTTCTCGGAAGTCTTTTTATTTTGTTATTATTAAAATAGTGAAAAAAGTTGCTACTAAAATCCTTGGCAAATTAAAGCAAGCGCAATACTCAAGCAAGAATAAATCAATTCCTGTGAAGTATTTAATAAATGATGTCCCCTATTTCTCACAATGGGAGTCGCCACAACTGGCTGAGGGCATTTTATCCGATGAAATCGATGCCAAAAATGACCCGAACTGGAAGTCGTCTGGAGCCAAAACGAAAGAAGAATATGCAATTTGGAGTGCAAACGCTTGCGGTATGGCATGTACTAAAATGATATTGGCTAAAGAAATCGGCAAAGTCATACCTATAGTCGAACTTGCCAACAAGAGCCTGCTGTACGGGGTTTATATTCTACCCCTCGAAGATTCAGTTGGATTACTATACGGCCCATATATAAAATTTCTATCTAAAGAGTATGGCTTTGAAACTAAGCTTGTTAGACCACTAACATTAAATCAAATTATGTACGAATTGAGCCTAAGTAACTATGTGATAGCATCTGTTAGCCCGAAAATTCGCCATACTAACGAAACACCTGCTAATAAAAGCGGGCATCTGGTGTTAATGCTTGGCTATGACTTAAACAAAAAAGTATTATACTTTCATAATCCATCGGGCTTTAAACCTGAAACACAAAGCTATGTTATGATATCGTTTAGTGACTTTTATAAATTCTTTAGTGGTCGTGGGCTTATTGTAAAAAATATCAGGTATTAAATAATCTCTTGCAAATAAGAGGGCTTATAGAAACCAATCTATGATTTACCTCTTGTATTCTAAAAGCACTGCTAGTTGCCAACAAGCTCGTAATCCCTAGCCTGCTCTGTCACATATCGCACAAAATCTAAGACTTGATTAAATATTTCTTGATTTGCGGGTTGGCTAACATTAATTTCTGTATCTTTTCGTTATTCCCAGCAAAAGTCTATTAATGGAGTCCATTTTGTATCAAGGTTTTGCTTGGCCCATACTATACCTTTTGCCTTAGAATCAACCATACCCTCTATTAAGTTATGGAGCATACGGCTATAGTTAAGCACTAAATAAGATTGGTAAAATCTGTTATTGATTGGTTCTGGATTTATTAGTATTTCATCAGCCCAACCTATTATTGTGTTCTTTATTTCTCTACGTAAATCATTAACATCAATTGGATAGGTGAGCGTTTTTATATCTGGTCCTAATACAGCAATTCCCCTTTCCCACAATGTCCATCTAGTAACTAATGTATTGCAATGATCAGATTGTTCAATTTCCTTGTGACCATTATCAAAATACCAAAACTTTTTATTATCTTTATTGGGCTGACCCGTTTCGTTAAAGGGTGATGAATGTGCCTTAAGTGTCTCTATGGGTATAAATGAATATTCTAATCTTTTAACCCATCGATTACCTAGGGTATATGTTTTATTATGAACCTCCTTAACAATCTCAACTTGTTCTTCTGTTAAATCTGAAGTTGTTAT
>JALOQO010000093.1 GCA_025453305.1 Patescibacteria group bacterium
GTAAAACTATAAGCATCATAAATAACTTTCAGTCTAGCGTCGCTACCTTTGCGGTCTTGCTGGATAATAAAATCCTGGTACGGTATTGGTTGGTAAAGGGCATTACTATAGGCGGTGTCGTAAAAATAGTAATAATTATTAGAACCAGCAAAAAATACCTGGCTACCCTTAGAGGGGTACTGTGACGTTTGCACTACGCACTGCTCTTGGTATGCCCCATTATTGTTAATTATATATGGCTGGCAATGGTCTTGAGACTCTATGTAGCTGTATTTATCGTCTTTAAGGCTGTAAGATTCGGCTTTTCGTGTATATAGGCTGTTTGTATGCCATGGGTTAGTGTTGCTGGCAAGGGCATTAGAGCTTGTAGTAATTATCACCATCACCAGTGCTAGCAGTATAAATATTGGTTTCAAGTACACCCCTTATTAAAGATAATTGTATAAACAAACTCTCAGCTTGGTCAATCTAATACCGTATAAAAGTCCTTGTGGCTATCTAAATCCGTACAACTATATGATATTTTAATTTCATGATTTTCTTGCAACGGAGTTGACTGGTCTCCTGGGTCAAAGTAGTCTATATTTAAACCACATGACAAATCCAGCATAATAAAACTATACCTATATTCCTCGGTAGGTTTTGAATTTGCAAAGTCTTGAAAATATCCATCGCCCCTATAGTCTATTTCAAAATTACTATCCAATATTATCTCTATCTTTTCGGCGTACTCCGTTGCTTGTGTGGCACTCGTAACGGGTATTTGCCCAGTATAGCCTATACCGCAAGCTGGATTATTCGGGATAGTAATATATACCGTGCTACGGTAGCCGCAGGATTTGTATTTATCCAAAACAAGGTTTGGTCCAAAATCATTTTGTAAATCATTGGTAAACAGCTCTAAGCTAGCCTCGGCCTTGTTTAGTTGGTTTTTTTCGCGAACAATTATTATCTGTAAAGTTAAATACCATATAACAACCGCTAAAAGTATCACCAACACTACCATTAATAATTTGTGTGATTTAACAAAGTCTATAAAATTCTGAAATCTGGTTTTGTTATTTGGTTTTTTGCTATTAGTGGGTTGTTTTTTTGATTTTAATGACTTATTTTTTGTTACCATAACCGTAATTATAACACTTTGGGCGGGGAATGGGGACTAGGAACTGGGTAATGGGGTTGATTGTGAACAGTCTACAGTGAACAGCGGACATTATCATATATCGTATTTATAAATAGGAGATGTTAGGTTTTAATAACAAAATACTAAATACTATATACGATCTACTAAAAACTTGGGCGTCCGTCTGTGCCATAGTAGCCAAAAGTTAAATAAATAATTACAAATATTGTATAATAACATAGAAGGAGAATATATTTATGGCAAATGGTAATAAATACCCAGACAACCCAGGCTCATTAGCTGATTTTTGTCGTTATCACGGACACGAGGCAGAATCTCCTACCGACCCCGGATGCTTAAAGGAGTATTTAGGCCGGGTTGCAGCATTTAGAGACGCACTTGCCGAACATCACGGTGTTACACCCGATGATTTGCACTCTATGCATTTCGATAGAGACCCCGAAGAGTTAGTCGCTTAGTATTTATTAGCGGTTATAGTCATCTGCTACTCGTACAATGTCTGATTCATCGGAAGGTTTAAGAATCTCTGTATGTTGCCAAATTTCAACCACAACACCCCAATCATCCAAACCTATTAGGCGATGTCTTTTTAGTGCAGGAAACTGCACTAGTTTACCCTCGGACTTTGTATCATAATCAATCGGTTCTGTGTCGTTATCACTAAGCTTTACACCAACAGTACCCTTTAACACACGCCAATGTTCGGCGCGCCTGTAATGATATTGCCAACTCAACCTTTCACCCGGAGCAACAAGTAAATATTTTGGGCTTAAGTTGTTGAATGTGTCAAATTTATCTTTAATGTCTGCAAAGTATGTATCTATAAACTTTTCCGCATCATTATCTTCTAGCCTAAAATATGCTCCCCATGGCTTTTTTGCATTAATCTCGACCGTAGACAAGCCTACATTATCTATGATTTTTGTTACAATTTGTAAAATTTCTTCTTTAGTTTTAATGCTCATATCTCTAATTTATGCTGTAGCTTTCAGTAAAGACATCATATTAATTACTTTGTTTATACTAACACTTTTATACGACATATATACTATTTTTTGTTGCAAATAATAATGAATTACTATTTAAAATAAATATATTAAACTTCCCACGAGCTTACGCTCGGGGAATTAGCTGCTTCAAAACAACTGTTAGTTGTTTTGGCCAGCCTCTTCCTTGCCTTGATTTTCGATGTATCTACGAATGGTTTCTTCATTAATACCAATTGTAGAGCAAAAGTAGCCTGCCGACCATATACTCCTTGTTCCCCAATAGGTTTTTCTTAGGAATGGGAATTTTTGGTTTAGCGCCTTAGCGGAGTTAGCTTTGATTAGGCGGACAACCGACCCGACGGACTGGCTCGGAGGTATAGATATGTGAAGATGGATGTGGTCCTGGTCGGTGTTAACAGTTTTAATGATAATGTCGGGTCTATGCTCTTCAAGCTCATGAATCCATTCCAGCAAAAATTCCCGCACACCTTCATTCAGCACCTTTCGGCGATACTTGGTCGGCCATACTAGATGATAGTCGCAGTAGAAAACTGCGTGATCCATTCATCGATACTTCACTAGAGGTAAGTATGACGCTTTATTGTTAGCACATCAATAGACTGTGAGAAGAGGCTGGCGGGGCTTTACAGCCCCGACCTTACGGTCGGGGAAAGTCGCGCCAAGATTATA
>JALOQO010000019.1 GCA_025453305.1 Patescibacteria group bacterium
CCCTGCATCAGGATGTCTTACCCCGCGTGCCGCATCAAATTCCAGCTCGTTGATTACCTGAATGTGGTGATTGAGCAGGTAGAGATCCAGGTCCCCGTCCCGGTCAAAATCGAAGAAAAGTCCTTGGGTGCTGTTACCCGGATCGGCTATTCCAAATTCTTCGGCTTGCTCGGTGAATTTGAAATTCTCTTGGTTGATCCAGAGTTCGTTTTTTCGTGATTCCCTGGCATCTTTTCCGGAGTAGCACACATAGATGTCCAAAAGTCCATCCCCATTCACATCTGCCATGCTGACCCCTGTGGTCCAAGTATTTTTTCCTGCTACTCCAGCGGTTTTGGTGATGTCTTCAAATTTTAACTCGCCCAGATTTCGGTAGAGTTTATTTGGAGTCATATTCCCGGTAAAGAAAATATCATCCAGGCCATCGTTGTTCAAGTCACCAACCGCCACTCCACCTCCGTTGTAAAAATATTCATAGCGTAAGATGTTGTTGTTTTGATCTTCTTTGAGTTGGTTTTTCGCCTCGTTTGCTACATTAACAGCTACATAAGCTACCCCTATTGTAACTATAATCAATACCCCCATAACATATAGGTGTGCAAATCCTTGGTTGTTTTTCATTTTTTTCTTTCTTTATTACCTACTGGAATTATATTACACAAATTATAATTAGTATAGTATCTAGTTGCCCAAACAAAGTATAATAATAATATGATAGATATTCAGATAGTCCGCGATAATCCGCAAATGGTAAAGCAAAAATCGCTTCAAAAAGGATACGACATAGATATCGATGAGCTAATCCGGCTTGATATTGAAAGGTCTAGTTTATTACAACAGGTTGAAAGCTTGCGCCAAAGGCGGAACGAAAACGCCGATGCTATCAAAAAGTCTGGTAAGCCCAGCCAAGAATTAATAGATACCGGCAAGCAAATTAAGCTAGAACTAGCCCAAAGAGAAGATCTCTTAACAGAAGTGTCCGAAAAGTGGCTAGATTTATATAAACAAGTTCCAAATATGCCCCTAGATCAAGTGCCGGTAGGATCAGACGAAAACGCAAATGTTGAGGTTAAACAGTGGGGCGATAAACCTAACTTTGATTTTAGTCCAAAAAGTCATTGGGAAATCGCCCTTGCTAAAGATTGGATAGACAAAGACCGAGCATCTAAAATTGCTGGCGCCCGTTTTGCGTATCTTAAGGGTGATTTAGTAAGGCTAGAAATGGCGCTTTGGCAGTATGGTATGAATGTGCTTGGGTCTGCCGATACATTACAAAAAATTATTGAATCAAATAATTTACAAGGGGTAAGCAATAAACCTTTTATTCCAGTTTTACCGCCTGCGGTGGCCAAAACCGAGGTTTTTCAAGCTACTGGCCGCTTAAACAAGCAGGAGCAAACCTATAAGCTAGAAGACGAGGATCTATGGCTTAACGCCAGCGCCGAGCATACCTTATCGCCAATGTATATGAAAGAAATCATCAACCAGGCTGATATGCCAATTAGGCTTGTAGGCTATACAACGGCTTTTAGGCGAGAGGCCGGCACTTACGGCAAAGACACAGAGGGTATATTTAGAATGCATCAGTTTAACAAGCTAGAAATGGAAAGTTTTACCGTTGCCAATGATTCTCTTAATGAACATTTATTTATGGTAGCTATTCAGGAATATTTAATGCAACAACTAGGTTTGCCGTATAGGGTATTAGAAAAATGCACTGCTGATATCGGCCGGCCAAACGCTAAGGGGGTAGATATTGATGCTTGGATGCCTAGCCAGCAACAATACCGCGAAACCCACACCGCCGACTACATAACCGATTATCAGGCTAGGCCAATGAAAACCAGGGTACGGTTGAGTGACGGCAGTATAGAGTTTGTGCATACCAACGATGCAACTGTTTTTTCGGAAAGACCACTAATAGCCATTATAGAAAACAATCAAACAGCGGGTGGTGATGTTCGTGTTCCAGAAGTACTAAAGCCATTTATGAGCGGAAAGGAGCTTATATGATCAAAAAAATCGATATTACTGGCATCCATTCGGATGTAGAACCAGAGGTGGCAAGGTATGTAAAAAAGAAGATAGCCAAACTAGATGGCTATATGCCAAGGCATGCCCGCAAGAGTGTTCACGCCGAGGTTAAGTTAAAAGAAGAAACTATCAAAGCCAAAAAGCAATCAACTTGCGAGGTAATGATTTATATTCCGGGCGAGATTATCACCGCCAAGGAAACTACCATAAATATCTATGCCGCTATAGATATAGTAGAAGAAAAGCTTAAAACCCAATTACGCAAATACAAAGAAAAGAACTCCGACAAAATGACCAGCCGTGGCAAACGCAAAGTCCGCGCCATGTTTGCCAAGTTTTCTCGCGATACTGAAACCAGCTAGACACATGTTACACACTTTAGGTGTTTGATGTTAGATATTGGATAACAAAACATCAAATATTATATAAATAAATTGACATAACCATAAAAATTATTGACATATAGTGTAAAATTTGCTATTATGTAACCAAGTTACAAAAAAACAAAAAACAGTAACAAAAAATTAAAAAAGGAAACAAAAAATGAGCGAAAAACAAAGAACATTTACCACACAAGAATGGAAAGAAATACATGGAATTGAGGGCAAACATTTGGTAGAAGATAGAGAAGATGCCCACACAGCGGCGATTGCACAATTAGAAGCAGGTTATATTACTGATGATTCAGACGCACGTAGATTGGCAGGTGTAGAAGCACAGTATAGGGAGAATGATGAGTTTGCTCGAGTCGTGGGTCGTAACGCAATAGATTATGCAATGATACATGGAGTAGAGGGTGAAAAAGATTTGTTTGTTGTAGTAGATAATGTGATAAATGACATAAATAAAGCACTCCTACTAGCAACTCAAAGAGCTCGAGAGATTAGTGCGAACGATACAGAGCCTGCGCTTAGACAGTTGACCAGAGCACAAGAGAAACAAATTAGATCTATAATTTATGAAGTATTGGAAATCGACGAGAGTGACGGATATACTCCAGAAACTGTTGGAGTAGAAGATCTATTAGATGGGACAGAAAGATATAGAATTACTAATGTAAAAAATGCAAGACAAAAGGTTGAAGATGAAGAAAGAAAAATTAGTGCTGAAAAAATTGAAGAAGAACGTCGAGCAAAGCTAGCTGCTAGAGGACAACAATTTGGCAGAACTGCATTTTAATCAAGTTATTATATGAAACGGGCGACTAATCGCCCGTTTTTTGTTTTATAAATGGTAGGAGTGGCACAATAACCCTAGTTTATTTGAGTCTGTGGATATCTTTAGTAACCATTTAATCTAAACAAGTTGAATTAATCCAACATCTAAAATATGGTACAATATACTGGTAATTAATCCGTAGCCAGGCTGGGTGGCAAGGGCAAAAAACAAGAGGGAAATTATTTTTTATGAGCAATATTATTATGAGGGTGCTAGGCGATAATCAAAGAGGTACCTTAAAACACCTCAAAAAAAGGGTTAAAGAGGTTAATAAGGCCGAATCCAAGTATTCGGATATGAAAGATACCGATCTAGCCAAGCAGACAGATATTTTAAAAAAAAGGTTAGAGAACGAATCTTTAGATAAAATATTACCAGATGCTTTTGCGGTTGTTCGTGAAACGGCAAAAAGGCTTTTAGGACAGAGGCATTTTGATGTTCAGTTAATGGGTGGCGTGTCTTTGCACGAGGGAAATGTAGCCGAAATGAAAACCGGCGAGGGTAAAACTCTAGTGGCAACAGCGCCGGTATACTTAAATGCATTAACCGGCAAAGGGGTGCATGTAGTTACGGTTAACGATTATTTGGCAAGACGCGACGCCGGTTGGATGGGCGAGATATATCATTTTTTGGGCTTGACTACAGGCGTAATCATACCCGATGAGTCTTATATTTATGACCCAGAATACACCAATGACGAGCATTTTGACCCTAGGTTTAAGCACCTAAAACCGTGCACCAGGCAAGATGCCTATAATGCCGACATTACCTATGGCACCAACAACGAATACGGCTTTGACTATCTGCGCGATAATATGGTTCACGAGGTATCTCAACTAAGGCAACGCGAACTTAACTTTGCCATAGTAGACGAGGTAGACTCAATTTTAATAGACGAGGCCCGAACACCACTTATTATAAGCGCACCAAGTGTTTCTAGTGGCCAAGCCTATACCCAGTTTGCAAGGGTTGTGGCGCAGCTAAAACCAGAACACTACAAAGTAGACGAAAAAGAAAAGCAAGTTACCCTAACAGATACAGGTGTTGATAAAGTACAAAAATTGCTTGGTATTAAAAATCTTTATGGAACCGATAATATTCGTACGATTTTTCACTTAGAACAAGCTCTAAGAGCTCAAACGCTATTTACAAGAGATAAAGACTATGTAGTTACAACCGATGGCGAGGTGGTGATTGTAGACGACTTTACCGGCCGTTTACTAAAAGGCCGCCGATATAACGAAGGTTTACACCAAGCTATAGAGGCCAAAGAAAGTGTAACCGTACAAGAAGAGTCTATGACTTTAGCTACAATATCTTTCCAGAACTATTTTAGGCTTTATACAAAACTGTCTGGTATGACGGGTACGGCTCTAACCGAACGCGAGGAGTTCCACCAAATATACAAACTAGAAGTAGCCGAAATTCCCACTAATAAGAAGTTAATCAGAAAAGATTTAGCAGACAAGATTTATAAAACTAAAGCAGCTAAAACTAAAGCAATAGTTAGTGCCGTAAAAGAGCTACACGAAAAGGGCCAACCTGTACTTATTGGAACGGTTGCTATTGAAAACAACCAAGAAATTAGTCAAGCCTTAACTAAGGCAAAGGTACCACACCAAGTATTGAACGCTAAAAATAACGAAAGCGAAGCCCAGATTGTTGCTAAAGCCGGGCAGGTTGGTGCGGTAACATTGGCAACTAATATTGCCGGCCGTGGTACTGATATTGTTTTGGGCGAAGGTGTAAGAGAGCTTGGCGGACTATTTGTGCTGGGTAGCGAACGGCACGAATCAAGAAGAATCGACAACCAGTTAAGAGGTAGGGCCGGGCGGCAGGGCGATCCGGGTACAACGCAATTTTATGTCAGTACAGAAGACGATCTTATGCGTGTCTTTGGTGGCGATAAGATTAGGAGCCTAATGGACAGGCTAAAGGTAGACGAGGATATGCCTCTTGAAAACCGAGTTGTTAGCAAAAGCCTAGAAAGCGCTCAAAAGAAGGTAGAAGGATTTAATTTTGATATTCGTAAAAATGTTGTTAAGTACGACGATGTGATGAATCGCCATCGCAAGGTTACTTACGAAACACGGCGAGCGTTGCTAGAAAATGCTAATATCGCAGATAGAATTAAAAAGTTTATTCAAGAAGAATCGGCTAGCTTGGCTAGCTTGCCCGGCCAAGACGATGAATACGAACAGCATATTAAAGATGTGTTTCCTTTTGATGAGCCAACCTTAGATAGGCTATTTGATGCTCCGGCCGATAAGTTTCAAACTGTACTTATGCAAGAGGCTACCGAACTTTACAATGGCAGGGAGAGTGCCTTTACACCAGATATTATGCGTATCGTAGAGCGGGATATATATTTTCAGACGCTTGATAATATGTGGATGCAACACTTAGAAAATATGGATCATCTTAGGCAGGGGATACACTGGACAAGTGTTGGCCAGAGAGATCCACTAGTAGAATACCGCAAGCGAGCCCAGGCAATTTTTGAAACTATGCAAAACGAACTAAGGCGAACTGTGCTTAGAAGCATAATGCATGCCATGCCGGTTGATCAGCCAACAACTACTATGCACGAAACCGATCTTACCAGAGCTGCCCGCCGTTCTATTGATAATGCCGATACCATAACAGAGGCAGAAATCATTACAGAAAAAGACTTTAAACCAGCAAAGGCCGTATTAAAGGGTACCAGCACCAAAAAGAAACGAGCCGCTCGCAAGGCAGAACGAAAAAACCGCAAAAAGAGCCGTCACTAATGAACCATACAGTAGAAAAAGTTCGGCTAAAAAACGGGGCCGAAGGCCTACTTATTGATATACCGGCGGTAGATGTAATGAGCTACGACATTGTTTTTAGAGCTGGCGATTACTTATCACCAGCCGATAAAACCGACACTGCGCATCTTATGGAACATTTAGTTTTGGGCGCCAACAAACGGTACCCATCGTCCAAAAAGTACAACCGTGCATTTACAAAATATGGTGCCTACAACAATGCTTATACCGGTGATTACCATATGGGTTATGATGCCGAATGTGCCGCCAGCGAGGCCTATCGTATTACCGATTTGCTATTTGCGGCAATTGAACAACCGCTTTTTACCAACAAAGAATTTAAGTCCGAAATGGGTAATGTAGACGAAGAGCTAAAAATGCGCCGTAATTACCACGAAACAGAGCTAGGTTTAAGCTTGCAAAATGCGCTCGGGCTTGTACCAAAATCGTTCACAGAAAGAATCAAGCAATTACCTAATATAAAGCTCAAAGATGTAAATGACCATTACAAAAACACCCATTTTAGCAGCAATATGCGCTTTCTTATTGCCGGCCCTTTGGCAAAATATCGTAACAAAATGCTTGGTCGTATAGAAAACACTCTTTTGCCAGTGGGCAATGGGCTTATAGATTTACCGAACGAGAAGCCAATTAATCTGGGTAAACCAATTGTTCTTACAAATAATCACCTAGATAATGTTTGCTATAGGTGGGAATCGGTTTTGCCAATTTTAGACAATCAACTACAGCGCGATAGTATGCTTATGGTTTTAGAGGCATTGTTTAATGGCTTTAATTCTAAAGTTTTTGGCAGGCTTCGCGAACTTGGTTTAGCATATGGGATTTATTCTAGTTTGTATGAAACAAAAAATAATTCGATATTTACAATTAGCGGGCAAGTTCAGGCATCGAACATTATTAAGCTATCAAAAATATTAAGACAAGAACTAAATAAGATTGCAGACACCGGAGTATCACCAACACTCCTTAACGAACTTAAAAAGCGATCAATTGGTAGCCTGGTGCGGTCTAATCAAACTGCCGGCGCTATTTCTAATTGGTATAACGGGCCGTTTACAATGTTCGGCAGGCACGAACCATTTAGCGATTTACCAAATAGAATATCGTCGGTTACTAACCAAACCGTAATCGAGGCCGCCAATACTTTGATTAATAGTAAAATTAATGGTGTTGGTTTTATGCATAACCCAAGCGATAAACTAAATGCCGATAAAATACAACAAATTTTAATTGGGCAATAAAACAAATGGACGATATTAAACTAGGCATTAAAAAACTCCAGTCCGACTTGGGCGAAATATTGCCTAGTATTAATCTTGATACTAAAAACAAACAACTCCAAGAACTAACAAACAAACAAGCTAGCCCTGATTTTTGGTCTGATAGAGCAGGGGCTCAATTAGTAAATCAACAGATTAGCAAGTTAACAGCTATCACCAAGCCGTGGAACAAAATTATACTTAAAACACAAGAACTAAAAGAACTAGCCGACCTAAACGATAATACCCTAGCCAATGATTTATCTAAACAACTGGCCGATTTACAGCAGGAATTTTTGATACTAAAAAAGCAGGCTATGTTTAATGGGCCATATGATGATCACGATGTTATTATGACTATTTTTGCCGGGGCAGGCGGAACAGATGCTCAAGATTGGGCGGGTATGCTTGAGCGAATGTATTTAAGATGGGCCGAGCAAGAACCTGATACTTCTGCAAAAATTTTGGACGAATCGGCAGGTGAAGAAGCCGGTATTAAAAGTACAACAATAGAAATCTCTGGGTCTTTGGTATACGGCAAACTACGCGGTGAACACGGGGTACACCGGCTTGTTAGGCTTAGCCCATTTAATGCCGATAATTTAAGGCAAACCAGTTTTGCCAAGGTTGATGTTTTACCAAAAATCGATGCCCCAGAAGAAGTCGTAATAGACGAAAAAGATTTAAAAATAGATGTTTATAGGGCAGGTGGCCACGGTGGCCAAAGTGTAAACACTACAGATAGCGCAGTTCGTATTACGCATTTACCAACCGGTATTGCTGTTGCTATTCAAAACGAACGATCGCAACTGCAAAATAAAGAAACAGCAATGACTATTTTAAGATCAAAATTGGCCCAATTGCAATTAGAGCAACATGCTACTACCATTCAAGATTTAAAAGGCCCTAACGAGCAAGCGGCTTGGGGCAACCAAATAAGAAACTATGTTTTGCACCCATATAATATGGTAAAAGATACCCGCACAAAAGCCGAAACATCCGATGTAAAGGGTGTTTTAAATGGCGATTTAAGTAAGTTTATTTAGTTTTAATGGTTATGATTGTAAAGTTTGGGGCCCCGCCTGTGGCGGGGCTTTACTAACCTTCTTTTTTCTACCAGTCCGTCAGCTGACGGAAAGGCAAAAAAGCCTCGGCGCTCATAAAGCAATTCTTAT
>JALOQO010000094.1 GCA_025453305.1 Patescibacteria group bacterium
AAACTGTCTTAGCTTCATATTCTTCACTATACGCATTGCTTGGTATTTTGCATACTTTCGTTTGACATAAGACTTGTGGTTAGCCTTAAGAGGGTCATACTCACCGTTTACTATGTTACGAGTTCGTTCGCGGTATATAGTTGATCGACTGCGTCCAAGGACATCGCCAATCTCCTGGTCCGAATAGCCCCTATTAAGCAGTATGCCTATTTCTAATCGTTCTGGTCTAGTGATGTGTCTATAGCTTGCCATAATACAACACCATAACAACCAAACCAGCTCAACGCTAGCATTAGAGGTATGTTGCAGTTCATTTTTAAGTTTAGGAGTTTGCAAGAATGCAGGCCCGGTAATCTACCTCCAATTAGTGCTAGTGAGTATAATCAAGAATTCCAGCGAATAATTGATGCAAATTTTGACCAAAAACCAACAAATACATCAGATACAGATAAAAAATTTAAAGACTTGGTTTATCAAAATTTTAGCCCAGAAGATCAACTATTTTATAGTTTAATATTAAACCAAAACCCATTACAGGCTGTTGGCAGTGTTGCCATTGGTGCTATAAGGTTATTAGAATCAGAGCCGGATAATCTTATTACACCCGAATCAACAATAGATGCACAACAGGTTGATTTTTGGCTATGGGAACATGAGCTTGCTGGCAGTTTTCCGGAATCCCCAAACAATGGCGAGTTGTCGGCCATTGGTAGTAAACTAGACACTATAAGAGGCAAAATAATAAACGACCAAACTGCAGAGCAGTGGTATGATTTTAAAAGACAAGTTGCCGAACTTAAAAGCCTACCAGAATCTAAAGACAAAGCCGAATTCGCCACGAATCTAAATAATCTTGTAGATAAATTTATATTAAATCTATAAAAGTTTTAGACGACTTGGACTTCGGTGCGGGTGACGGTTTTGCCGCTGTAGGTTCGTTTTTTGCGAGTAATAAATTCTACCACACCATCTTTACCGGCATGGATTGTGAAATTTCGGCTAGTGTAAGTTCCTTTACCAGCTAATTTAGTTGCGCCAATTTGCCTAACAATAACTTCGCCGTTTTTGACGGGTTGGCCACCAAATCTTTTAACACCCAGCCTTTGGCCAGGGCTATCGTGATTATTTTTACTGGTTCCACCAGCTTTAACATGTGACATTTAACACTCCTTACTAATAAATTACTTTTTCTGTAGCACTACTAGTTCTCGCCCGACAATCTGATCTGGTCTTAGATAGATTAAATCGCTAGTTTTTACATGCTTAAATTCTATACGATTGTAACCCAGATTGCTTAATTGGTCAAGTATGGGCAGGTGTACAAAACCATTTTTAGCGTTCCAGGCAGGAACAGCTAGGCAAATGCTAGTTTTTGATGTAATTTGCTTGTGTAGATTTTCTAAAAACTTTTTATGAATAGTGTTTACTGCTTGTACGATTTCATTAAGTTCGTTTTTAGCTGGAGCGGTTGACATCGGCCGGCCTAGGTAGGTTTCGGTAGCTACACAATCTATTGGTTGGCGCCACTTATGGTTTGTAGCATCGGCGGTTTCTAAAAACCAATCAAAATTAATATAGTGGGTATCTTTGAGCCACTGTAAATTATCACGGCCATAGCGAATCATCCGCTCTTCTAGATCGGTTCCGTAAATCTTGTAGCCCATTATGGCTGCTTCTTGTAATATTACCCCCGTACCACAGAACGGATCCAGTATGGTAGGGGTTAGGGGTTGGGTAATGGGTAATGGGGGACTATTGTTAACCCAGTTCCTATTACCTATTCCCGATTCCCTAATTGGGCGGGTGGCGAGATTGATGATGGTTTGGGCGAGTTTTGGGGGCAACATACCAACCCGAGCATCTCTTTTGGGGCGGGCTTGATCACGAGCAGAGTAGGCCTCTATATTTTGCTCATAAGTAGCTATAGCAAGCTGTAAATTGCCACCAATATTAATAAATATCACAAACTCAAAACCATTTTCTGATATAAGTTTGTTGTGAATTATTTGCGCACTGCTAAGTTTTGGTGTGTTATTAGGGACGATTCTAACCGAATAGCCTTTGTTTTTGAGTACTTTTTTTACCTGTAGACCTAATTTAGCCAAGTTGCTTGCCGAAATTTGCCCAGAATAGTCGCTGATACCTATTTTTAATTTTGTATCGGCTTGTACGGGGTGATTGCGAATGATAATTTGTGAAATATCGCGGTTTAATAAGCTTATATTATGAGTTTTATTATCAAAAACTTTGGCAAATTTAATTACCGATCCAAACCGCTGATAAGATATGTTATCGCTAGTAGTTACTAGAGCTAGTCCGCCAGCTAATGGCATTACCGAATCGGGGCCAAACAGGCTTTCGAGTTCTGCTAAACCTATTGCCGGCTGACGGCCCAGTACAGCTAAATATTGCATAACAAGGGTAATTATAACACTAATATTGTTAATTATTGTCTGATTTATAGAGTATAATGATAATCGACTATGCTTTCACGGCGAGTAAAAATCATTATAAATCTTGTAACAATAATTGCTTTGGCAATATTGCTATATGTTTCTTGGCCGGATATAACTAAGGGGCTACAAGAAATCGGTGGCGCAAAATGGTCTATTATTGCGTTAATGATACCCTTGCAGATATTTAATTTTTTTGCGGTGGGTATGATATACCACAGTTATTTTAAGGGTGATAATCAAACCAAAATAACCAAAAAAGACACATTTAAGGTTGCGCTAGAGCTAAAT
>JALOQO010000095.1 GCA_025453305.1 Patescibacteria group bacterium
TACAATTTATTGCTGAAAGAACTGCTTTTGGTAGTGATAAAGAGGCGCTATATGCCATAGAGTTAGCCGAAAAACCGGGATCTTTAAAGACTTTATGCGATAAAGTTGTTGGTAACCACAACATATCTCAATTTGCATATCGTTTACAAAACAGAGAAAAGGCTACAATACTAGTTGGGGTAAGTGTAAGAAATAGCGATGATAAACAAAAATTTGAACAAAAACTAACATCACATCACTATAAATACCTAGAGGCTACAAATAACGATTTAGCCAAACAGCACATTAGGCATATGATTGGCGGTAAATCTCCAATTGCAAAAAATGAACATTTTTATCAAATATCTTTCCCGGAAAGACCTGGAGCTTTAGCAGATTTTCTAAAAGCAGTTAGCGGGCTATTTAATATCAGTTTGTTTCACTACAGAGGCCAGGGTAGCGACAGTGGCTATGTATTGATAGGTTTCGAGGCTAAAGACTATAAAACTTTAGAACACATACTTACGGCAACTAAATATGGTTGGCACAAAGTAGATAAATCAGAAATTTTAAATATTTTTATTTAACTTTTTATTTGGTTTCTTACGGATTTTGTAATAGTTCGATTAGCTAATGATTCGCATTCTTTTTTAGCATCGGCATACATCATTTGTTCGGGTGGTGTTTTTTGCGTCCAAGCACTTGGCCCTCTTAACGCGCCAACAACATTTAGCTCACGGGCAACCTTAAGGTAGCGGATGGCGTCTATAACTACTCCGGCACTGTTTTCGCTGTCTTGTACCGATAACTTTACATCTATAGTTACCGGTGCGTCTCCAAAACCCCGTAATCTTAAATTAAAATAAGCTACTTTATTATCTTTAAGATAAGGCAAGTATGTACTAGGACCGGCAAAAAGGCTGTGTTCGGCAACGGGTATGTTCCGTAAATCATTTTGTGCCCGTATGACATTTTCTTTACTTTTCTTTTTACTGGCTAATCTAGATTGAACCATCATATTATTAAAGTCGGTGTTACCGCCAATATTTAATTGCTGATGAAAATCTACGGTTAAACCCCTATCAAAAGCCAATTCTTGTAAAACTTGGCTAAGCACGCTGGCCCCTAATTGTGATCGCATATCATCACCAACTATTGGCAGGCCGGCTTTGATAAATTTCTTTTCCCAAACAGGATCACTGGCAATAAAAACTGGTATGCAATTTAAAAAAGCTACCCCGGAGTCTATAGCTGCTTGAGCATAATATTCGGTTGCTTTTTGTGAACCGACGGGTAAGTAATTGATAAGAATATCGGCCTTGCTCGCTTTAAGAGAAGCAACCAAATCTACTGGTTTTTCACTAGATATCCTAAAACCCAGCTCCTCTGGCTGTTCTAGCATATGTTTTGATACGCCGTCTAAAACCGTACCCATTTGAACTATTGGCCCTTTTGGCACTTCGACCTGAAAAATTCTAACACAGTTAGGCGGAGCAAATATTGCTTCGGCTGTAGATTTACCCACCTTTCTTTTGTCTACATCATATACAGCTACAACCTCTATGTCTTTAGGGTGATAACCACCGATATTTGCCCACATTACTCCTGGTATTACGGTATCGTTGTGATGCTTATAGTATTCTAAACCCTGATAAAGCGATGAAAAACAATTTCCGGCACCAACTACTGCAACTTTTATCTTGCCCATTCACCCCCTCCAAATATTAATATTTTCTATAATAATCTATTCCGTAATATAAAACAAACTAATAAATAATATAAGTAAATCGGTATAGTATAATTAATTTAATGATGAATTTTATTAAAAGTATTTACTATTACTTTTCACAATATACCGATCCAGAGGAGCATAAAGTTGGTAAATTTTTTTCTAATGTAAACGAAAAGAATAACAAGACAAAAGTAATAAGAGAAGCCAATATTTATCTACAGCGAAATATTATTATCGTTAATCTCTGGCTAGAACGAAAATACAAGGGCTACAATTACTTAACCAAGAGTAAACGAAAGATTCTGTATAAAAATTCAGAATTAATTAAAACCGATTTTGAAAAATATTGTAACAGATATGATTTAGGTACTAACCTAGTATTAAACTCTGTAAATCACAGAGTTAATAAAATATCAGAAAGCAATATGCAAAAACTTATTTATTTAACCAAGATAATGACATATTTATCTCCCGGTAATGGTTTATATAATTATCGAACCTCTACTACCTTTGGTGAGCTACTTAAAGATCCTAAACATTCCAAAATTACCGGTGACTGTAATCAGATAGTTACCCTATATATATACCTGTTCTCATTGAAATATTCAATTAATGACTTGCGACTAATTACTATACCCGGCCATGTTGCACTACGGTTTTGCGACTTAGATATAGAAGCAACATCTGGTAAATTTGTAGATTATAGCTCAAAACAACCGCAAGAACTACCAATAGAAGAGATAATAGGTATTAACCTTTTAGACACTACCGATGAATATTTTCAAACCCATAAAATTGATAGTAGATTCTTACTAGAATCTGCCAGACTAGCCTTTATCTTAAGCTCTAGCGGTGAGATTGTGGCAACAAATTTATCTATAGCTTATAACAACGCAATAGTGGACAGTGTCAATAAAAATAATTATACATTAGCCTTAAGTTATGCTAAACAATACAAGAATAATCAATTACTGAACTATGTTTCTAATAA
>JALOQO010000096.1 GCA_025453305.1 Patescibacteria group bacterium
TACTAACTGCCCAGATTTTAAGGTTTAAAGATCTAAAGCCAGCAGGTATGGAGTCAAATATTTTTATGTATCATTTGAAAGCACTCATAAAAGAAGGCTATATCATTAAGATGGATATCGGCTACACTCTAACATCTAAAGGTAAACACTATGTAGATAGAACCAATTTAGACAGTTTAATTATTAGGATTCAGCCAAAATCTATAACAATAATTTATGTAGAAAATGAACAGGGTAAAATGGCAATATTAGAGCGGCTACACCAACCTTTTATTGGATATAAGGGCTTTCCATCGGGAAAGATTCATTATGGTGAATCATTAGATCAATCGGCTACCAGGGAATTATATGAGAAAACGGGTTTAGTTAATAAACAACTCAAGCTCCGAGGCACCTTTATAATGAAATTTCGGAACAATAAAGAAATCGTAAATCATATTATTGGATATGTATTTGCTGGTGTTGCACCAATTAAAGAAGAACTTGATTATCATAATAAGTATTTTCGTAGTTACTGGGGTGATAAAAGTGAACTCTATCAAGACAATCGTTTTAAGGGACACCCCGAGCTGTTTGAGCTACTAGAAACCACAAACCCAGATCGACTATTTTTTGCTGAACACGAATTTACATCTGATTTTTAGTCGTTGGTGCGGTATAATACCATTGATATGAAAAAGTATAGTCCAAGAGATATTGAGCCCAAGTGGCAAAAAAAGTGGCAAGATGACGGCATTTACAAGGCTGTAGATTTTAGCGACAAACCAAAATATGTAATGCTCACAGAATTTCCGTATCCGTCTGGCGATGGCTTGCATTTGGGACATGTGCGCGAATACACATTAGGCGATATTATGGCTCGCTTTAAAAGAATGCAGGGCCACAATGTGCTTTATCCTATGGGTTATGATGCATTTGGTTTGCCCACCGAAAATTATGCAATAAAAAATAAAATTGCCCCACAAGTTGCAACCGAGCAAAATGTAGCAAACTTTCAAAAACAGTTTCAGAGTTTGGGTTATAGCATAGATTGGGATAGGAGCTTTAAAACAACCGATCCAGATTATTATAAATGGACACAGTGGCTATTTTTGCAGTTTTTTAAACATGGATTAGCCTACCAAGACGACATTTCCATTAATTGGTGCCCAAAGTGTAAAACCGGTCTTGCAAACGAGGAAGTTGTAAATGGCAAGCACGAAAGATGCGATACCAATGTAGAGAAAAAGCAACTAAAACAATGGATGCTAAAAATCACCAAATATGCCGATAGGCTTATAGACGGATTACAAACCGTTGACTATCCAAGCCGTATAGCTGATCAGCAAATTAATTGGATTGGCCGAAGCAAAGGAGCAGAGATAGACTTTGCTATAGCAAAGTCGGGGGGTGGGGATAGGGAACTGGGTAATGGGGTGGATAAAATTACAGTATTTACGACAAGGCCGGATACTTTGTTTGGAGCTACTTTTATGGTTTTGGCTCCAGAACACCCACTGGTGGATAAAATCACTACCCAAGAACAGGTTACAAAGGTTAATCAATATGTTAAGCAATCCCAAGCTAAGAGCGAGGTGGATAGGCAAGATACAGATCGTGAAAAAACAGGTGTTTTTACCGGTGCTTATGCAATTAACCCAGCTAATAATGAAAAGATTCCAATTTGGATAGCCGACTATGTATTAATGGGTTATGGAACGGGTGCAATTATGGCTGTGCCTGCTCATGACGATCGCGATCATGCATTTGCCGAAAAATTTGATCTACCAATAAGAACAGTTATCGCTCAAGATTTTGGAGAAGTATTACCTAATTCCGATAAAGTAACCGGCGCTGTTTGTGTGGTATACGATGAAAAGCTAAATAAGTTTGCCGGTTTTAAATCTACTAATAAAAAAGGCTTGTGGCTGGCAGGTGGCGGTACAGAAGGCGATGAAACTTTTAGGCAAACCGCCATCCGTGAACTGGCAGAAGAAACCGGTTTTAAAAAATATAAATCGGTAACCGAACTGGGCGATCCGGTCTATTCTTACTATTACAATGATAATAAAAATGTAAATAAACGATCTTATGGCCAAGGTTTCTTATTTGTTGTAGATGATCAAAATAGAGAATCATCAAAAGGTGAAAATCACGAACAATACATCGAAACACTTAATTGGTACAATTACGAAGAATTGGTTACGGGTATACAAAAACTTGGAGGCGGTGTTGAGCATTGGTTAGTAATGTTAGACCGTGCTAAAAGAATTATTGACGGTACATATAAACCAGAATGGTATAGTGGCGAAGGTATCTTAATAAACTCCGGCCAATACAACGGGATACCAAGTAGCGAAGCAAGAGATGCAATTGTTGCCGATTTAGCAAAAATTGGTATAGCCAAAGAAAAAACCCAGTATCGGTTGCGGGATTGGATTTTTAGCAGGCAGCATTATTGGGGCGAACCCATCCCGATTATTCACTGTGATAAATGTGGAGCCATTGCGGTGCCAGATAATCAATTGCCAGTAGTACTCCCAACTGTTGATCATTATGAGCCATCCGACAACGGTGAGAGCCCGCTGGCGGCAATAGATAGTTGGGTAAATACAACCTGCCCAACCTGCGGTAAGCCAGCCAAGCGTGAGACTGACACTATGCCTAACTGGGCGGGTAGTAGCTGGTACTATTTGCGGTATTTTGATGCTCAT
>JALOQO010000097.1 GCA_025453305.1 Patescibacteria group bacterium
ATTTGGCCATTGTTTGTGTCATTAACAATATTCACCACAAATACTTATGCCGCAGTTGGCTTATTGATTTCTATTAGCACCCTAGCTACCCTTTTGGCGATATATTCTATAGGTAAACTAATAGACGATCATAGGGGTGGTTTATTACTAAGGGTGGGGGCGATTAGCAATGCAATAATACACTTTTTTAGAATATTTATAAGTACTCCTGCACAAGCATTATTTATAGGTTTCATAAACGAACCCGCCACAGCGAGTTTTAGGATGCCTTACTTTAAGGGTCTATATGATTCAGCCGATAGCGTAGCGGGCTACAGAATAGTATATTTGACACTGTGTGATCTAATAAGAATGTTAGGTACGCTAATTTTTTGGTGTTTTGCCTATTTGTTAACAATTTTGATAGATTCTAATCTTTTGATATTTCAAATTCTATTTGTGGTGGGTGGTATTTCTTCTTTTGGTATTATGTTGCAAAGGTTTCCGGCTTTGAGATAATTAACTTATGAATAAAGGTAGCTTACATCATTATTATATAAAGTACCGATATATTAGCTTATTAATACCAATTATTCTGATAACTATAAGTGGTGTGGTAGCTATTTACAGCCTAAGGGATAATAATCTAAAAATGCTCAAGCTAAAAGAAGCTGTTGTTGTTGCAGATGCTAATGGCGGCGATGTAGAAAAGGCGTTACAAGATTTAAGAACTCATGTAAATACCCACATGAACACCAAATTAAGACCAGATGATAGTTCCGAGCCGCCAATTCAGCTAGTTAAGCGCTATGAGCAAATAATTGCTCTACAACAAGCTAATTCCAATGTTGATTCTAGAATTCAAAAATTGCTTCAAGATGGGCAACGACAATGCGCTAATGTGGGTGATTCATTAAGAAACCAGTGCATTAAAGACTATTTTGTAGCAAACGGCGGTGGCAATGAATATTTTAAGCTACCACCCAAAGAACTATATACATTTGATTTTGCCAGCCCTCGCTGGACGCCAGACAGGGCGGGTTTGTCTCTAGTGGTGTTCTTTGTATCAGTAGCGGCTCTGGTAGCTAGGTTGATCGTTGGATTTATCGTTAAAAGGCAACTAAAATAAAACACCCTCATTAAAGAAGGTGTTTTACTGTATTTAAACAGTTATATTACTGGTTGTTTTGGTCTTGTTGTGGCTGTGATTGGTTGTTCTTATCTGGATTTTGTTGGTATTCTCTGATAGCTTTAACAACTTGTCCATCTTCTTTTAAGTTCTCCCAGAACATTACATGTTCGTTTCTGATATACATAGTATCTTCTGGGCCATGAATCTCGTTACCTAACTTAGCTAACGAAATATTTTGTTGTGGCTGTTCTTTAGGATCTGGCTGTACTTGCTCTACTCTTACATAATAGATATCTGTTAATTTATAGTAATCCTTATTCATTACCGATAGTTTGCCAAAATATACTTGGCCATCGGCACTGTTTAGGAAAACAGCCTGGTATCTATCGGTTTTGATTTCTGACTTAATACCTCTGGTTGCGTTATATAGTACTGCTAATATTCCAACAAGTACTACTAATGTAACTACAACAACAGCTACAATTTTAATAACATTGGCCATATTTGGCTTTTTGTTGTTAGGTTGTCCAGAATGCGTTACTGGGTGCTGACCCGGTAGTTGAGCCCCGTTAGCTGTAGGATTATTTGATCTATTAAAATGTTCCATATACCCTCTTTACCTCTTTATATTAATTATAAGCTTATGCGTTTCTATTGTACAAAAAAACACCACTAATATGCAAATATAAATATGTTATTTATAAAATCTGTTGACAAGATACGGTATATCAAGGTATGTTAAAGATACTACTAACAGAGTAAGGAGGTGAGTAATGGCTTTTAAGTTTACAAACTCAAAAGGTGTAACATATCATCTGAACTCAAAAGATGTAGTTCTACGCGGTGGCAAAAAGCAAACCATTTATTACTTTAGCAAGGACAAGCGACCTGAGGCATGCGATCTGCCAGCCGGGATGAGCGTCAACGAAAATCCTCGTAACGGATTCTTGACCGTGAAGCGCAATAAGTAATTACAATTAATTAGCATTTTAGTAAAGGCCGCTCCTTTTAAGGGAGCGTCCTTTTGATATTGAACCCAAAGCGTATAATTAAAGGTAAGTATGGCAGAGACAGTAATAGTGCATGCAAAAAATTTGGTAAAGAGCTACGACAAAAAGCGCGTGGTTGATATGGTTAGCCTCAAAATAAAAAAGGGAGAAGTTTTTGGTATATTAGGCCCTAATGGCGCCGGCAAGACTACCACTTTGGAAATGATTGAGGGGATACGTCCTATAGATGCCGGTAGCGTAATAATTGGTGGTATCGATGTAACGAAAGAGCCGAATCGTGTCAGGTATATCATCGGTGTACAGCCGCAAAGTCCGGCATTTCAAGATAAGACCAAAACCAAAGAGGTATTAGAATTGTTTGCATCGGCATATGGCGAAGCAATCAAGGCTGATGAACTGCTAGATAAAGTTGGCTTACTGGAGAAATCAGGTACCTACACAGAAAGCTTGTCGGGAGGGCAGTTGCAAAGGCTGAGCATTGCGGCGGCATTAGTCCATAAGCCGCAGGTTTTGTTTATGGATG
>JALOQO010000020.1 GCA_025453305.1 Patescibacteria group bacterium
GATATAAAAATGCCCAAATTGCCCGGGCAAGAGGTTTTACGCAGAATTAGGCTTACCGATTGGGGCAATAACATTAAAGTTATAGTGCTAACCAATATTAGCAAAACCGAAGCTCCACAAGAGTTTCGGTTTTTGCATATAGACAGATATATAGTTAAGGTTCACTATACACCAAATCAGGTTGTAGATATCATAAAAAGTGTATTAGATAGTTAATTATTTATAATAATAGGGTAGAATAAAATTATGACTAAGAAAATCGCAATTATAGAAGATGATGTAGCAATAGCTCAAATGTATCGGATAAAGTTCGAGGCAGAAGGTTTTGTAGTAGAAACTGCCGAAAACGGAGTATACGGCTTAGAATTAATCCAAGAAATGCAACCCGATATGGTTCTTTTGGATCTTATGATGCCCGAAATGAATGGCGATGAAGTGTTAAAACAGATGCGCCAGCAACCTTGGGGTGCAAATACCAAGGTTATCATCCTTACCAATATGGGCGAACAAGAAGCGCCAGCAATTATTAAAGAACTGGGTGTAGAAGCTTTTATTGTAAAAGCCGATATGACCCCGCGGCAGGTAGCCGAACTTGTTAAAAAACATGTAGGCGAAGTCGTTTAGAACATTTATGAAGATTGCAATAGTAGGCTATGACAGAGAGGGTCGGGTATCTTATGAATATTACAGCGCACTTGGTGCCTCTATAACCGTATGCGATCTAAACCCAAAAATTGATGTACCCGATGGCTTAAAGTCACAGCTAGGTCCAAACTATCTTAAAAACCTAGACCAGTTTGATTTAATAATTCGAACCCCCGGGCTTAAACCTCGTGACATATTAGCCGAAAACCCTACTGTAGCCGATAAAATATGGACAGGCACTAATGAATTTTTAAGAGTATGTCCTACAAAAAATATAATCGGGGTAACCGGAACAAAAGGCAAAGGAACAACCAGCACCCTAATCTCTAAAATGCTCCAGGCTAGCGGTAAAAAAGTACACCTGGGTGGTAATATTGGTCTACCCGCCCTAAAATTACTGCCAAATATTAAAAAAGGTGATTGGGTTGTTTTAGAACTATCAAGTTTTCAACTTATAGATATTAAATATTCACCACACATTGCGGTTTGCTTACTGGTTGTGCCCGAACACCTTGATTGGCATACCGATTTAAATGAATATTTAGATGCTAAATCTAACTTGTTTAAACATCAGCATATAAACGATATAGCGATTTATTATTCTAAAAGCGATAATTCAAAGAAAATTGCATCTGTTAGTGATGCCCCAAAATTGTCCTATTACGATCCGCCCGGAGCCTATGTTAAGAACAATGAAATAATTATTGATGATAAGATAATTTGTAAAACCAGTGAAATAAAACTACTGGGCGAACATAATTGGCAAAATATCTGCTCTGCGGTTACCGCTGTATGGCAAGTAACCCAAGATATTAGTGCTATAAAGTCTGTGATAACAACTTTTAGTGGACTAGAACACCGACTAGAATTCGTAAAAGAAGTAAACAAAGTCAAGTATTACGATGACAGCTTTGGAACAACACCAGAGACTGCTATCGTAGCGATAAAGGCATTTGATAATCCTAAAGTAATAATTTTAGGCGGATCTAATAAGGGTGCAGACTATTACGAATTAGCAAAAACCATAAAAAATAGTAATGTTTGCAAAGTATTATTGATTGGCGATCAAGGACCTAGAATTAAACAGTCCTTAGATAGTGTTGGTTTTAGTAATTATGAATATAGTGGTAATACAATGGCAGAAATTGTAAACCAAGCTAAAAATTACACTAAGCCTGGAGATGTAGTCTTGCTATCCACCGCATGCGCCAGTTTTGATATGTTTAAAGATTACAAAGACCGAGGAGAACAATTTATTTCAGCTGTAAAAAATCTAATCTAAGTAGCTTGCTCTTATGACATTTTCAAAGAGGGCGCAAACGGTTAGGGGGCCTACCCCGCCCTTTGTTGGAGTTATTGTTAGGTCTTGTCTTTCGTAAACACTCGGGTGTACATCTCCTACCGTCTTGCCATCTTCGCTTGCAACACCGGCGTCTATTACTACCACATTTTCTTTAATCATATCTGGGTATAAAATTGCTGGGCTACCTGTAGCGGTGATAATAATATCAGCTTGCAATGTTTCTTTAGACAAATCTTTTGTGTTTCTGTCGGCACTAGATACATCTATACCCGAATCTAACAATATTTTTACTAATGGTGCGCCCACTAATTTACCACATCCTATTATCAATACCTTTTTACCTTGTAGATCAATATTGTACCCTGCTAATAACCATAAAATCGCCATGGGCGTTGCGGGGTCTAAAGTCGCGCCTTTTCCCAAAGCATCGACATCTTTGCTAGGTTTTACAGCATTACAAATCTCGTCTGTTTGTGTAATATCCTCAAGTGGCAGCTGTACAATAATACCGTGAACAGAATCATCCTTATTTAATTCGCTAATTTTGTTTAATGCATCTTTTTGATCTATTCTATTAACTTCTACATCTATACCAATATCTGCACCATACTTTTGCTTTAGCCTTACATAGGTTGCAATAACCGGGTTGTCGCTGCAAAGAATAATAGCAAGTTTGGGTTTTATTTTTTTAGACTGCACCAAAGCACGAATCTGAATTGCCTGCCGTTCTTTAATAAATCCAGCTAGTTCCCTACCATTTAATAACTTCATTTCGATTATTATATCACCAAATTAATTTGTCTTTGTTTTGGGTAATTGTTTATGCTACAGTGAAGTTAATAATTAATCTCATTCCAAGGGGGAATAATGGAACCTAACAATTCAGTACCTAATTCGGGTTGGCAATCACCTGTAGCACCAACACCATCAGTAGTCTCACTTCAAATAACAAACCAATCAACAAATTCGGATAATACACATTTTACATCTAACCCGTTTTTGTCTTTTGGAAAAGGTCTAGGAGCGGGTTTGCTAAAAAGCCCCGGTGCTATTATGGGACTAAGCGCCTTAATATTGTTATCGTTAATAGGAATATATATTGGTGGATTTATAGTTTCAGCAATCGGTTTCGCGATCAGTCCAATAATTGGAATAATTGCAATATTAGCAGCATTTATTGGTTTATTTATTGTAATAAACTTATTAATAGGAAGAGGTGCGATTACATTAATTAAAAGTATTAATGGCGAATCTGTTTCGTTAAAAAATTCTGCAGAACTAATACCGGCAAATTTTTCTCTAAAATTAGCAGGGTACTACGCAATATATAGCTTAGCGGTTGGTTTAGGACTAGTTCTTTTCATTATTCCTGGGTTATTTATTATGGCAAGATGGTCCCTTGGTTTATTTATTATTGTAGACGAAAATGCTGGCCCCGTAGATGCTATTAAAAAAAGCTGGGAACTAACCAAGGGTAATACATGGAACATGTTAGGTGCTATAATCACTTCTAGCATTATTCTTGGGCAAGGATTCTTACTTACCATGGGTACTATGGGCGCTACTGCAAACAGGTACCAGGAGCTTAAGGCTCTTAGTGCGGCGGGTATCAAAAATACTACAACTCACTGGCTAAATTATTTAGTATCAATACTTGTTCCGTTGCTAATTATCGGATATATAAGCTTGTATGTATTTATTATCGGTTTTTCTGCGTATAATAATTTGGTAGAAAATGCAAAAGAAAGTCAGGATTATTCAGATGTCCAACAAAAAATATTAAACGATAGTAGTGATTCTATAAAAGAATATTGTTTCTTTAATGGTGATATCAGTAACTTAGATGCCGAATATCTTTGTGTGAAAACCAAAGAAGAATGCAAGGCTAATGAATACTGCTTAAATATCTACAGTTACGAAATAAATAGATAATAATCACTATATTTACTATTTAAAGACAGTTTAAATATTTACATTTTAGTATAAATAATAGACCATAGTTGTAATGGGCAAAAAACAAAAACAACCAACGCCAAGATATTTACCATTATTACTAGGTAACTATATTGGCGTTTTTGGGTGGAGTTTATATGCTCCTTTATTTGCACTAGTTGTACAAGATACAGGTGGAGACGCATCTACAGTAGGTTTTATATGGGGTGCCTATACATTGGTAACGGGTATATTGACTATATTTTTTGGTAAATTAGAGGATAAAACAAAAAGACTAAGTTCTACTATGGTTCTGGGAAGTATGTTTTTAGCGCTGGCATCTTTTAGTTTTATATTTGTAACAACGCTTACACAAATATTGATAGCCCAGTTACTATTTGCAGTGGGTTTCGGCCTACTAAACCCATCTATGAAGGTACTATATGGAAAATTAGAATACAAAGGCAAAGAAGCATCCGAATGGGCATTAATGGACGGTGGTAACATGCTAATTATGAGCGTAGCTTCTATAGTTGGTGGATTAATTGTAAAGTTCTTTGGGCTTTCGCCATTATTTATTATTATGACCGTCGTACAGTTGATTGGTACAGTAGTACTATTACACGCGGTAAAGAAGTAGTTCTTTGACTAATATATAGTCATATGCTATTATTACCCCTGTTGTTTTGTGGGTCAGTAGCTCAGCCGGTTAGAGCACCTGCCTCTTAAGCAGGGTGTCCCGGGTTCAAGTCCCGGCTGGCCCTCCAAAAATAGAACCGTCCTTATTGGGCGGTTTTGTTTTTGTAAGATCTTGCTGGGATTTTATCCGAGACACGCCAAAGGGTGTCCGGGGTGAAGATTTCCAGTGGCATTCTGCAAGGAAACCTACTCTTGAAAACTTGTTTTCAAAGATGTAGTTTCGGGCCCACCAAAGGTCGGCAAGTCCCCGCCGGCCCTCTAATCTCAAGCATTAAGTAATCCTTATCAGTCATAGAAGTACATTTGCTATACTTAGATAATATGAAACGAGGTGCTTTTGCAGTTATTATCAAGGGGGATAAAATTCTATTTGTTAAACCACCCGACTGGGTGTCTCAGTTTAGTGGACACTGGAATTTTCCGGGTGGGGTTGTAGAGATTGATGAGTCTCTCGAGGACGGAGCAAAAAGAGAGGCTTTCGAGGAAACAAGCATAGTATGTGAAGTAGAAGATCTTTTGATGACCGATCAC
Source organism: Patescibacteria group bacterium (assembly GCA_025453305.1). Taxonomy (GTDB): domain Bacteria; phylum Patescibacteriota; class Saccharimonadia; order Saccharimonadales; family CAIOMD01; genus Prado157. Next base: position 5,111 of record JALOQO010000020.1, read on the forward strand.
AACGAAAAATTCGACACATCCATAACAATTTTTAAAGCAAAATATATTTCTGGAGAAATCACAATACAGACTCAAGAAATAAAAGAAGCTACCTGGATGACTATTGAAGAGGCTCTTAATGAACCCCTTGCATTTGAAATCAAAAAGGTATTACTAAAGCTAACCTGATATTATTTAGGCTACATCTATAATGCCCCTCCAAAAAAGACCCCATTGCAAAACGGGGCCTTTTTATTGGTTGAGATTAGCGGGGGCTTGAATTCCGGACACGCCTAAGGGTTTCGGGGGTGAAGATTGCCAGTGGCAATCTGCAAGACAACCTTCACCAGACAACTATGTTGCCTTGGCAAAAGTTCTGGGTGAAACAATCCAGTGAATTGTTGCAAGGAAACTTTCTGAATCAAGCTTGCTTGATGTCAAGAAATTTCAGGGTCGCCAAAGGTGACCGCAGAATGTGGGCAAGTACCCGCCGGCCCCCATTAAATTTATGCTAAATGGTTTATTCGTAAACCTTTTGTTATACTCAAATCGTGAACAAGAAAAAGATTTTCTTATTTGTAACAGTTATTATACTACTTGTTATCGCTGGCTTACTGTATTTGATGCGAGACGAATATAGCACGAAGAATCCGCCTGACGAATCCTATTTTGAATCAAAATACACTTCGTTAGATGATGCACAAAAGTGCATTGAAGAATGGCACAAATATTACCCACCAATAAATGGGCTGGAACAAACAGTTACCGGTATTCCTTGTCCGGGGCAAGCAAGATAGTATCGTTAATATAGACTATGGTAGCCAATTTATAGTGTCCCTTCATGGGTCTTTTAAGTTAGCGTTTTGCGGAAATTGAATTTAGATCACGCCGAAATGGTGTACAACTAAGTAATAACAGTGTTTTTTGCAATAGAAAATTCACTAGGTAACTAGGTTGCCCTGGAGGTTCTTAGCCCGAAGAATGTGAGTAAGTCCTAGACCTGTCCGTCATGTCACAAAGACATACGGGTGGCCTTCAAATTATATAACTCTCATAAATTAGTGTACTATATAATAGTTTGACAAATAGTACTACAATGTATATACTTTGTAGTATGAGTAAAACAGTTATCAGTGTTAAAGTTGACGAAGACACTAAAAAATCTGCCCAAGAAGTTGCCAGTAGTGCTGGTCTTACATTAAGTTCTCTGGTTAATTCTTATTTACGTCAGGTAGCCGCAACCCGTCGCATTGAACTATACGCTCCAGAACCCATGACTCCGAAACTAGAAAAGCTTATTAAAGAAGTAGAATTAGAACTTAAAAGCGGCAAAGCAAGTAAGAGTTTTGATAATGTAGAAGATTTTCTTACTGATCTCAAGAGCTGAACTGTATGATTATCCGTTATTTACCCAAGTTCAAAAAACAATACAAAAAGTTACCCAAGAAAATTCAGGATCAGTTTGACGAAAAAATTGCATTATTTTTAGTTGATCCTACATTGCCTATGCTGAAAGTACACCCCCTAAAAGGTTCTTTTAAAGGTTATTGGAGCATGAATATTAATAGTGATGTACGAGCACTGTACATAATTGACGGCGATTCCATGGTTATTTTTGCCCTTATCGGAACACATAGTCAGCTATACGGTAAATAATCTTTTCTTGAATAGTTATAATGGCGTCTACTGTAACCTTCCAATATGTTCATGCTTAAACATCTCTACTCTAACAAGCTATTGTTTGCTAAGCTTTAATTATGACAATAGAAGAAGCAATGTTTGAGTTTTATGAAGGTGTGCCCATACAAGGCCCCGGATCAGAATCTACAACTAATAAGCTGCTCGGTTTAATACCTAACTTAGATACTGTAGAAAGCGCCTTAGATATTGGTTGCGGTACGGGTCGCACCTCACTTGTTCTTGCTAAAGCGGGTATACACATAACAGCAATAGATATTCACCAACCGTTCCTTGATTATCTTCAATCTGCAGCCCAAAAAGCAAACCTAGATAAAAATATAACTACCCAAAAAATGTCTATGGATAGTTTGTCTTTGCCCGAAAAATCATTTGATCTGATTTGGAGTGAAGCAAGTGCATATATTTTAAGTTTCGAAAAGGCATTACAGGCTTGGAAAAAACTACTTAAACCTAATGGATATCTCGTTGTAACAGAACTGTGCTGGACTAGCGAAAACCCATCAAAAGAAGTTTCTGATTTTTGGAGCGAAGAATACCCCGGAATGCTGACCGTCACAAAAGCACTAAGGGTTGCAGTAAAAGTTGGTTTTGAGGTAGTTGATACGCTCACTTTGCCCGAGTCTGACTGGGATAACTACTACAAACCACTGAAAATACATGCAAAAGAATTAGAAAAAGATGCCGGCCCAGAAATTAAACAAGTTATTGAACTTACCCTAAAAGAAATAGCTATTCGCGATAAATACAATTCTGAATACGACTATTTAGCATTCATACTAAGGCTTACCGGGGAAATATAATTACAACAAGGTACGCGATAGCTAAAAAATATTCTTACAATTAAAATAGAAATAAATCGTTTATGATTTTTTGATATAATTCTGCTTATGAGAAAGTTTTTACCTATTTTATTAGCAACTTTGTGGATAAGCTTTTCTGAATTTTTAAGAAATAATTTGCTACTAAAATCTTATTGGGTTGAGCATTATAATAATTTAGGATTAGTTTTTCCAGAAAAGCCTATCAACGGACTATTGTGGGGTATTTGGTCATTGCTATTTGCAGTGGCAATATTTTTTATTGCTTCTAAATATTCAACAATTCATGCAACCTTTATTTCTTGGCTTGTAGGGTTTGTGATGATGTGGGTTGTAATAGGAAACCTGCAAGTACTACCTTACGAAATTTTATGGTTTGCTATACCACTTAGTATTATTGAAACATTTTTTGCGGTTTTGATTATTAAAAAGTTTCATTATTCGT
>JALOQO010000021.1 GCA_025453305.1 Patescibacteria group bacterium
CCTCGTATCTTATTGGATTGGTTTTGCCACACTGTGGGCAGAATGGATACTTACCGCCAAATATGGCATTTTTGAGATACTTTCGTATCTTTGCTTCACTTGGTATTTGCCTTAGGTTGTACATGTCCATAATTGTCTCCTTTTCTATGGATTTGTACCAACTGGTTTAGATAACCCGTGTAAAAATATTTGAATTATTTTATCAAGTGTGCTATAATTATATTTGAATTGTAAATTGAATCCAAGAAATAGGTAAATAGAAATATTCTGGGCTTCAGTAGCAATCAGAATATTATATAAATACCATAAAGGATTCTTTTTTTATGCCCTATTATCAACGAAATCGCCGCGGACCAAGCGGTTCATTTGGTGGCCCCGGCCGCTCTTTTAAACAAACAAAAAGACCTAGCAAACGAAGGTCTGGTGAGTATATAGACCCATCTAAGTTCATAAAAGCCGCCAAAGCTGTTAGCATAGAACCCTACACACCCAAACATAAGTTTGACGATTTTAATATCAACAATGTTATAAAGGCAAACTTATTAAAAAATGGCTATATAACACCTACAGCCATACAAGACCAATCTATACCTCACGGTATAGAAGGTTATGATATTGTTGGAGTCGCAAATACCGGTACCGGAAAAACCGCCGCTTTTGGTATCCCTGTTATACATAATGCAATGAAATTCAATGATGCCTACGGACTGATAGTTGCCCCTACACGCGAACTTGCTCAACAAATTGAACAAGAGCTTATAAAAATCGGTAGAAATAGTGGCTTAAGAGGAGCTCTACTTATCGGCGGTACACCAATGAACCCTCAATTAAGGCAACTTAAAGATAAGCCTAAAATTATTATCGGAACGCCAGGTAGAATAAAAGATCACCTGCAACGAGGATCTCTAAAACTTAGCCATATAAACATGGTGGTACTAGACGAGGTTGATAGAATGCTAGATATGGGATTTTTACCTGATGTAACAACAATACTTAAAGAGACCTCTAGGGAACGGCAAAGTTATTTCTTTTCGGCTACACTAGACGCAAGAGTTAAAGGCTTACTTACTACTTACGCCCCTAAACACATTACAGTATCTGTTAAAACTACAGACACAGCCGATAGCGTAGAGCAAGATGTCGTAAAATACAGTGCAAGTTCACATAAAATAGAACAATTGCATGATATATTAATAAATCATAACGAAATCAAGGTAATAATATTTGACGAAACACAGCGGAGTGTTGAAAGACTGCAAAAAGAACTAGTTGCTAGAGGTTTTAAGGCAAATTCTATACACGGCGGTAAAAGCCAAGGCCAACGAAAAAGAGCCTTAGACCAGTTTAAGTCTAACCAGTTTTCTATACTTGTAGCAACCGATGTAGCGGCCCGTGGTATTGATGTACCCGATGTTACACATGTAATAAATTACTCCGTACCACAGACATATGATGATTATGTGCACCGCATTGGCAGGGCGGGACGAGCCGGTAAAACCGGTAAAGCACTTACATTTATTCCTAGCTAAGTATAATTGTTGCCAGTCCTAAAAATGATAAGAATCCAAGAACATCTGTAGCCGTAGTTATAAAAATACTTGCACTAGTTGCAGGATCTTTACCCAGCCTAGACATAATCAGAGGTATAAGAGTACCAAAAAATGTAGCAACAATAAGATTAAATATCATTGATAATGCAAGTACGACAGCAATTTTTATATCCTGATTTAATAAAATCGAAACAATGGCTACTACTACCCCTACTATTATTCCATTTAATAAACCAGCCCCGACTTCGTTTCGCACAATTGGCCAGGCGGTTTTTAAATTTACTTGTCGTAAAGCAATACCGCGAACCACTACGGCTAGTGTTTGAGTACCAGCATTACCTCCCATGCCGGCAACAATAGGCATATAAACGGCTAAAATCACAAATGCCGCCAGTATATCTTCGAATAAAGCTACTGTAAAAGCTGCCAAGAACGATGTAGCGAGGTTAATAATAAGCCACTTGTAACGATACTTGACCTTGGTGCGAACACCGTCTGACACAGCCTCTTCATCGCTTATACCCGCATAGTCATACAACGATGCGCCCTCGCTACTTCTTAAGAGTTGAAGCGCGTCATCCGAATATATTATTCCTATAACATCATGGTTATCGTTAAGCACTGCAATTTTATTATGTGGATGTGAGTGAAACTTATTTATAACATCATTGTGATTAGCCAAATAGGATATAGCCGGCATTCTTTTAATGTACTTTACGATTTTTTCATTTTTATGGGCAAATCCCAGTTCGTGACCGGGTAAAAAACCAGCTAGTTTTCCATTGTTAATTACCACTATAACAGGTGGCCGCCCGGTTCGCTTTTCGTGATTACGAAACTTTATAGCGGTTTCTTCTATGGTAGAATTAATTTCTACCTGAATATAATCTAAAGTCATTAAACCAGCGGCCGACCTAGAGTCAAACTTTAACAGTGTTGATATAGAATCTTTTAAATCTACGCTAAGCAGCGTCAGAACAGTATCGCGTTTTTTGGGTTGAATAATTTGTAATATATCCGTAGCTTCGTCGGGGTCTAGGGCTTCTAGAAGCGGAATTAAATCTATTGATGGTACTTTTTGTAATATATCCTTTTTTACATTTGAGGTTACAGACCTTATTAGTTCTACCTGTTGATCGGTACTTAAACTTTTAAATAGTTCTGCTCTTTTGTTTTTATAAAAAAGTACATCACTTAAAATTATGGGGTTAATTGAACTGAACGGGTTTACGAGATTAATTTTTTTTAGTTTATTAAACATAAGCTTGATAGTAATTATATCAATTCGTAGCATATACAACTAAAAAATTTTGGCGATTTGGTTATATTATTTTGATTCTTTTTTATTATCCGACGAATCTAACATTTTTTGTTGTTTTTTGGATTCATTAATAGTTTGAGTTAGTACTTCTAATAAGGATTCAGCGTGAGTAAGACTCATACCTATTCTAGAGACAGCAACCGTGTGGTCTTCGGCACCAAGAGATTGCAAGAAATTTATAACTACACCATAGCGATTTGATTTAATATGAACCATATCGGTATATAAAACTCTAGCATCTCCAGCGGTAACAAATGCTTTTTGTACCACACCGGATTCGTCGGCATAAATGCTACCGGTGCCGGTTTTGTCTTGTTTGTAACCGGCTAGTTCCCATAGGTTTAAGGCCTCGTCATCCTTAAGGGCAAAATGGCTAATTAATAATAAGACCAGGTCTTCACTTGGTTGTTGTAATCCTGACTCGATAGATTCTAGTAATAATGGATCGGCCTCTACGGCGCCGGAAACATCAAAAAGAGATTCTTTGGCTTTAATCCTAATTTCTTTAAATTTTTTTCCAAAATTCTGATATGGCTGTTTTTTCATATTGTATCGTTACTCCGCTGTTGTTATTCAATTATACTACAGTAAATTATTCAATGCATAGGATATACTAAATATATGGCACTAAACATTACTTACGATCAACCATTGGCTAATCACACTACTATGAAGTTGGGCGGAAATGCCAAGTATTTTGTAGAGATTACCAACGAGGATGAGTTAATACAGGCTGTCGAATTCGCTAAATCTAAAAACTCATCAATAATAACTATTGGCGATGGTTCAAACACTATTTTTAAGGATGGCGGGTTTGATGGTTTAGTTATTCATAACTGTATAAAAGGTATGGAAGTCGATCAAAACGGCATGGTGTCGGCTAAGGCGGGAGTAAATTGGGATGAATTAGTTAAACAAACGGCTGACAAGAACCTAGCCGGAATAGAAGCTTTGTCATTGATTCCGGGTACGGTTGGGGGCGCACCGGTCAATAATATTGGAGCATATGGTCAAGAAGTTTCACAGTCTATTGTAGAAATAACGGCATTCGACACGAAAAGATCAGCTTTTTTAGATCTTACAAATGTTGAATGTCAGTTTGGATACAGAAGTAGCATATTTAAAAATAGCTTGCATGGTAGATTTATAATTACTCAGATTAAATTACAGTTAACAGTGGCCAATAATTACCAACCGCCTAATTATGGGTCGCTAACAACTGCTCTAGACGACCAAAAACTCACAAATCCATCAGTAAATGATGTTAGAAATGTAGTTTGTCATATTAGAGAATCTAAACTTCCAGATCCAAAAAATATACCGAATTGTGGTTCGTTTTTTAAAAACCCTATTGTACCAAAAGCGCTATGCGAAGCCCTGGTTAATTCGTACCCTGATATGCCCTATTTTAATAACCCCAAAGGTTACAAATTAGCAGCAGCTTGGCTTATAGATAAAGCTGGTTTAAAAGGCTATTCTAAAGACGGTATTAGGATATACGAAAAACAAGCTCTGGTTTTGGTAAATGACGGTACAAGATCTTTTAAGGCATTAGAAAATATGTATAAATTTATCCAGGATAAGGTTAATGAAAAGTTTGGTGTATCACTAGAACCCGAACCAGAGATAATTGAATGATTACCTCTAAGAGTAGTTTTCTAAAATTTGCCAAAGACAAAGTTGATGGTTTGAGCGGGTTTGAAATAAACTTGATAGACAAAGCGTACGATTTTGCTAAGGTGGCTCACGAAGGCCAACTAAGAGCAAGTGGCAAACCATATTTTACCGGTCATTGTGTACCGGTTGCCGTTCATATTATTGAACTAGGTATGGATAGTCATATGATTGTAGCGGCCCTGCTACACGACACCATAGAAGACACCGATATTACGGTAGATATTATCGAAAAGGAATTTAATAAAGATGTTGCCAACCTAGTAGGGGGAGTGAGCAAACTTGGACACCTAAAGTATCGTGGGAACGAAAGGCATGTAGAGAGTCTAAGAAAGTTTTTTGTATCAAGCGCAAAGGATGTAAGAGTAGTAATCCTTAAGCTAGCAGATAGATGGCATAATTTGGAAACTCTTAAATTTTTACCAGCCGATAAGCAAAAACGGATAGCCCTAGAAAGCATAATGATACATGCTCCCTTGGCGTCTAGGCTTGGTATGGGTAAATTAGTAAATACAATTAATGACCTCGCGTTCCCTTATGCATATCCAGAAGAATTTTTAAAAACAAAAAAATTAATGGACTACAAGCTTAAAAAAGCAGAAGGCACAATTAAAAAAATGTATCGTGATTTGCTTTTTGATGTATCTAGGGAGCTTGGTTATTCTCCTAAAATTGATAAAAGAATTAAAGGAACCTACAGTTTATATAGAAAACTTGATAGAAAAAACTGGAACGAAGATGAAATATTCGATTTAGTAGCGTTAAGGGTAATCACCCACTCTATTAGTGATTGTTATCAAGCGCTAGGTGCTGTACATACTCACTGGAAACCGGTACCCGGTAGAGTTAAAGATTACATCGCCGTACCCAAACCAAACGGCTATCAAAGCCTTCATACTGCTGTTTTTAGTGGCGATGGGCCGATAGTAGAAATACAGGTTAGAACCGAGCAAATGCATGAATTTAACGAATACGGTATCGCTAGTCACCATAGTTACAAGAACCGTTCTTTACAAAGAGGTATAAATAAAGAAACCTTTGCCTGGATTGAACAGTTAAGAGAATATCAAGCAGCCGATGTTTCACCTAATGATTATCTTAAAAGGCTAAAAACTGATTTTTTCCAGGATAGAATTTTTGTATTTACCCCAAAGGGTGATGTGATTGATTTGCCAGAAGGGTCAACAATTATTGACTTTGCTTATGCTGTCCATAGCGAAATTGGCTCCCACGCAATAGGCGGTAAAATAAATGGGAAATATATGGCCCTTAAAAGTACTTTGCAAAGTGGAGATATTGTAGAAATAGACACAAGCCCAAAAGCTAAACCAAGTGATAAGTGGCTAGAGATGAGTATTACATCTTATGCCCAGAATCGCATAAGAAAGTCAGTCAAAAAAAGAAGCTTATTGGGGCTTGTCAGAAGGCAAAGGTAGTTTTGTAGCTAGCTCTTTAACCTGGTTTTTTATTTCTGATAGTTTAGCCGGATCGTTTCGATGCTTCATTGCATCTACTATCCAAATGGCTAGCTGCGGCATATCTTTTTGTACGAATCCGCGAGTAGTGATTGCTGGTGTACCCAACCTGATGCCACTAGGTTTAAATGGTGGCAACGGGTCGTCTGGTATAACATTTTTATTAACCGTAAGTCCAGCCGAATCTAGTGCTATTTCGGCCTCTAGGCCATTTATTTTTAGTGATTTATATACATCTAAGACCATCATATGATTATCAGTGCCGTTTGTAACTAGCTTTATACCCAGCTTCATTAACTCATCTGCCAACGATTTAGCGTTTGCAATTACCTGATGGGCATAAACCTCAAATTCCGGTCTAAGGGCTTCGTTAAAAGCTACAGCCTTAGCGAGTATTGTGTTCATATGGGGGCCGCCTTGCACACCCGGGAATACAGTTCTATCTATAAGAGTAGGGATATTTTCTACAGTTTTTTCTATTGCCACCAGCGGGTTACTGGCAACACCTTTGCTTAAAATCATACCAGATCTTGGACCCCTTAAGGTCTTGTGTGTAGTTGTAGTCATGATATGAAAACCGTAATCAAATGGGTTTTTTAGTGCTTTACCAGCAATTAGCCCAGCCAAATGAGCTATATCGGCCATTAGTACAGCATTATTATCTTTGCCTATTTGAGCAAACTTAGCATAATCTAGCTCGCGAGGATAAGAAGAAAATCCAGCTAAGATTATTTTTGGTTTATGCTTATCTGCTAATAATGCTAGTTCTTCGTAATCTAGCTCGCCGGTTTCGGTATCCTTAATTTTGTATCTAACAAAATTGTATTGTTTAGCTAAAACGGTTACCGGGTGTCCATGAGTTAAATGCCCACCATGGCTTAAATCCATAGCAAGAACAGTATCACCTGGATTTAGCCAAGCGTGATATACAGATTCGTTAGCTTGAGCGCCAGAATGAGGCTGTACATTAGCGTGATCTGCTTTAAACAAATTTTTTGCAGCTTCAATTGCATAAATCTCTACTTTATCGGTGTTTTCTTGGCCACCATAATATCGCCTACCCGGATAACCCTCTGAATATTTGTTAGTAAAAACGCTACCCAGAGCATCTAGTACATCCGTGCTTACATAGTTTTCAGAAGGTATCAGCTCTAATCCTTCGTGTTGTCTTTTTTGTTCAGCTTCTAATAGGTCTTGTAGTTCTTTGATTGAAATCATATTAGTTATTATATATCAATCATCGAAATTATACATATATTGACATATTTGATATAATTATAGGTACTATGAGTAACAATAATCAAAAAATAGGTCACTTAATTACTAAAATAAGACAAGAAAGGGGTTTAACCCAAGCAGAGTTCGCTAGGAGATTAGGTACAAGCCAATCGGCAGTTAACAGAATAGAGCAGGGCAAGCAAAATTTAAGTTTAGACACGATATCAAGGATTAGCACAGCACTAGGTAAAGATATTATCACCCTTAACCCCAAAGTATTAAATTTTGAGATAAATGGTGGTAAAGAACTAAGTGGCGAATTAGAAATGAAGTCCTCTAAAAACGCTACGGTAGCCATTATTGCCGGGTCGCTACTAAACAAAGGTGTCACTACCATAGAAAATGCACCGCGCATAGAAGAGGTGTTTCGCTTATTAGAAGTATTGGAAAGTCTAGGTGTTCAGGTTAGATGGATAAAAGATAAAGATCTTGATCTTGTTGTGGATAAAAGGATGCAGCGAAAGATTGAGGAAAGAACTGGATCTGAATGTGGCCCAGACGCTGACGC
>JALOQO010000022.1 GCA_025453305.1 Patescibacteria group bacterium
CAGAAGCTCCAAACACCGGCTTTGAAACATTAACCTCAAACCCTGTATTAACACTAGCTATAACTGGACTGGCATTAGGATTAATATATGGGGCTAAGAGACGATTTTCCAAAACTAACTAACAAAAAACTAAAGTGTGGACAATAAAACTACAAATACTAAAAGGGATAATTTAAAGGGCTATAAACCAAGACCCTTACCTAGTGTAGTTTCAAGAACAAAATACTTTGACTTTAAGGTTCCGTCACAAGATAAAAAAATATCTTTAGAGCCGGTTATTGCGCCCAAAAGCAATCCAGATGAATATTATAGACAATCGGTAGTTGTAGCTAAAGACTATTCTAATAAAGTTCAAAAACCGCAGACCGTCAACATACCAGCGCCGGCGCCAAAGTTTAAATCCACTAAAAAAAGTAATAAAAAATTAGCCGGTATAGCGCTAACAGTATTAGCGTTCATAGTATCTGCTATAGCCATTTACGCAAATATAAACTTTATTAAAGACAGCGATGCGGTATCTCAAAGTTCGTCTAAAAACAATCAGAACACAGAGGTTATGGGAGATTCTGATACCACAAATTCTGTAAGTGATGTAGACGAAACAAAGCCGGATTCTAAATCTGTTTCACGGTACTCTGTTGCACCAGATATGCCCAGAATGCTATATATAGATAAAATCGCCGTAAAATCTAGGGTTAAAAGGGTGGGTGTAGACAATAAAAATGAAATCCTAACACCTAAGAATGTTTATGATGTTGGTTGGTATGAGGGTAGCAGTAAGCCCAATCAGCCAGGAGCGGTTTTTATAAACGGACATGTATCGGGCCCAACAAATAGGGGTATATTTTATAATTTAAAAAAACTTACCAATAACGATGTTATAAAAATAGAAATGGGCAATGGCGAAGTGTTGCAGTACAGGGTAGTTCATACAGAAACTGTTAACAAAGATACCGTTGATATGAACAAGGTATTAGTCTCTTATGATGTTGATAAAAAGGGCTTAAACCTTATGACTTGTTCCGGTGATTTTGATAAACAAAATGATACCTTTAACCAAAGAAGAATAGTATACGCTATACAAATTTAATAAATTTGTATAAATGTAGTATTATTTAGTTAGGATATCGTGACATTGAGGTGGGTATCCAATATTTGTTAATTTTTATTTGATTACAGTTACCCTTATATACGAACTATACTAATGAAGTGAAAGTGATGTAAGTTCGACAAGGGTTTTCGGTACAGAAAGGATATTTATGGATCCAATTACAATTGTATTGGCCGTTATTGCGGCTGGTGCTGGTTTTGGTGTAAGCCAAGTAGTAACAAAAAAGAAAATCGGTAATGCCGCAGAGCAGGCCGAAAAGGAGCTCGCTAAGGCTAACAAAGAAGCTGCGACACTTCTAAGAAAGGCAGAAGAAGAGGCCGCTAAAAAGGCCGAGGATGCTCGCAAAGAAGAGCAACAAAGCAGAAAAGAACTCAAAGAAAAAGAAAATCGTTTAATCGATAGAGAATTAACACTAGATAAAAAACTAGATGAACTAGACAAGCGATCTGAAAAACTTCGTCAAAGCGAAGACGAGGTAGAGGGTCTAAAGAACGAAATTAGAGATCTTAGGGTTAAGCAACAAGATAAGCTAGAAAAAATCGCCAAGCTTACCAAGGCAGAAGCTGCAGACAAGCTAATGCAGATGACCGAGCGAGATGTAAAAAACGATCTAACCGGTTTGGTTGCTAAGCTACAAAACGACGCTAAAGAGCTCGCCGAAGAAACCGCCGCTACTATTATTGTTAGCGCAATGGAACGAATGGCAAGCGAAGTAACCGCCGAAAGAACAGTAACGGCCGTAAAGTTAGAAGACGAAGAAATGAAGGGCCGTATTATTGGTAAAGAGGGTCGCAATATTCAGGCACTACAACGCGCTACGGGCGTAGATATTATGGTAGATGATACGCCAGGGATGATTATATTAAGTAGCTTTGACCCTGTTCGCCGTGAAGTAGCTAGGCAAGCATTAGAAATGCTTCTAAAAGATGGCCGTGTGCACCCAGGCCGTATAGAAGAAGTTGTAGATAAGGCTCAAAAACAAGTTCACAAAGAGGTTATGCGAGCCGGCGAAGATGCCGCCCGCGAAGTTGGCATTGTAGGCGTACCAAAAGAGCTAGTTCAGCTTGTTGGTGAGCTAAAATATCGTACAAGCTATGGTCAGAATGTGCTTAAACATTCTACAGAAATGGCACATATGGCCGGCATTATTGCCGAGCAAATTGGCGCAGATGTTTATGTGTGTAAATATGCAGCATTACTGCATGATATGGGCAAAGCCTTAACCCACAAGGTAGAAGGCAAGCATCATCATATATCTGCCGAAATGGCCCGCAAATACGGTGTTCCAGATAATATTGTGCATGCTATTGAAGCACATCATGATGATATAGAGGCTACTACAACCGAAGCGTTGGTTATTAGGGTGGTAGATGCAATTAGCGCTGCGCGCCCTGGTGCCCGTAATATCAGTGCCGAAAACTTTGCCGAACGAATGCGTGAACTAGAAAATGTTGCCACTAGCTTTCCCGGTATCGATAAGGCTTATGCCATTAGCGCTGGCCGTGAAATTCGTATAATTGTACAACCAGAATCTATAGATGATCTAAGTGCTATTAAACTCGCTCGCGATATAGCAAATAAGATAGAGTCCACAATGCAGTACCCCGGTACTATTAAGGTAAATGTTATCCGTGAAACTCGAGCCATAGAATACGCCAAGTAGATGACCGATCAAGAACCTAAGGCTCCCAAGTTGCCTAATTTCGATTACAGTCCAGATATATTTCGTTCTGCAGTATTACAAATAGAAAAACCAATAATATCTCTTAAATTATTATCTATAGCTAGGGCGGATGGATTTATAGAAAAGCCAGAATACCACATCACAATTTTACCTAGCGAATTGTTTGACAGAGATTCTACTAGCCCAGAAGGTATGGATAAAATAGATAGCCTGTGCAAAGATCTAGAAACAATTTGCCAAAGTCCAATTATTGAGTTTGCTGAAACATTATACATGATAAGTAAACCCAAGATATACGAGAAAGACGGAGAAGCGGTAGTCGAAGAAAGACAATCTATTGTTATATCAATATCACCCGAATGCGATTTTGCTAAAAGAATTTTTGAGATTTATCGAAATTGGGGTTATCCAGAGGCTGACTTACCTTTTTTGCATGTAACCTTATTTTATAAACCAGACACAGATATTGCTAGAAAAGGTATAGGTATTGCCAATTTAGCAGAGTGGGAATCGTTAAAACCACAAGAAATAAATCCCCTATAACTAAATGAACTAAGGTTTGTTATGAAAATACTTTACATTGGTGATATTATGGGCCGGCCTGGCAGAAAAATCGTATCCAAATTATTGCCTGGCATAAAAATTAATCATGATATTGATTTGGTTGTTGCCCAGTCAGAAAATATTTCTCATGGCAAAGGTATGAGTCAAAAACATTTTAACCAGCTAGAGGAGGCTGGCGTGGATGGCTTTAGTGGCGGAAACCATAGTTTTGAGCGCCAACAAAATATTAAAATGGTTTTGAATCCAGAGTTGCCCGTGGTTGCTCCAGCTAATGTACTTGGTCATTCATATGGTAATTACAAAATTATTACTAAAGGCGATTATAAAGTTGCAATAGTGTCTTTGTTAGGATACACGATCCCGAAAGGCTATAGAGATAACACCGAAAACCCTTTGATTTGTATTGATAAATTATTGCCAGTAATCAAAAAATTGCATAAAGGTCCGATTTTAGTAAATTTTCATGGTGATGTATCTAGTGAAAAGGTAGTGATAGGCCATTATTTAGATGGAAAAGTAACAGCTGTTATTGGTGACCATTGGCATGTACCAACCGCCGATGAACGAATTCTCTCTAAGGGAACGGCTCATGTAACAGATGTGGGCATGTGTGGAGTTTTGGACTCGTCTTTGGGAATTGATTGGCACTTAGCGGTAGATAGGTGGCTAGGTAAAAACACTAAATTTAAATTATACGATAAGCCGCCCTATCAGTTTAATGCTGTTTTAGTAAAAACAAATTTAAATAATAATGTAGCAAAATCAATAGAAAGAATACAAATTTACACAGACTAGACTTTTATTTTTCTCTGTTTAAAGTTATAATTACCCTAGTTAATATTATTATCGGGGATTGGCGCAGTTGGCTAGCGTGAAACCCGCCTGTGGCGGGTTGCAAGGGAGCTAACTCTTGAAAACTGGTTTTCAAAGATGTTACGACGGGGTCGCCAAAGGTGACCGCGGTTTGGGACCGCGAGGTCGAAGGTGAAACCCGCCTGTGGCGGGTTGCAAGGCCGGAAACTGATTTGAAGCTATGCTTCAAGTAAGTTGAGGCGGGGTCGCCGATAAGGTGACCGAGTCCTTTTCTTTTGTACATCGAACCTTTACAATTATTTATACAGATATCGGGGATTGGCGCAGTTGGCTAGCGCGCGCGGTTTGGGACCGCGAGGTCGAAGGTTCGAGTCCTTTATCCCCGACCAATTTTTAAATAAGTTATAATATTAATAATGAATAGCATTAAGTTAAATACTAACTACTGGCGAAGTCGCTATATATGGGCGGATTTAAATATCGGTTAGTTTTTATTTAATTTTTAATTTTAAGCCGCCTTAAATAGGCGGTTTTTGTATTTTATAAAGGAGTATATTATGTGTCAAGAAGGAATGCCATTAAATTATGGTAACAATGTAAATAGAACATTTTGTTTATTTTTAAGAGATATCCATGTATTAGCTATATGTACTGATGGGACTCATGGTGACCCTGACGGTGATAAAACGGTAGTAGCTGATAGTCCCACCGATGCAGTAGTTAAATTAGTCGATGAACGAAGCCCACTACTTACATGTCACAAAAATTTCTTAAGAATAATGGGAATAGATTATTAAGTAGTTAAAATTAACCTGTAGCCATAAGCGATATAACAGAGTACAATGATATTTATGGGATTAATTTTGTTCTTTAGCTGGTGGTATGGCCCCGGCTGGGTTAACTCATTTAAAACAATAAAAACCAGAACTCAATCTATGATGTCTTTTTTATCTTTTGGAATTTTGCTAAGGACATTATTTGAACCATGGAAACAGATAACTCAATATGCCGGGCCGGGGTCTTCTTTTGATATTAAATTTAGAGTTTTATTAGATAATTTATTCGCCAGAGCATTCGGTTTTGTTATAAGAAGCGGAGTTTTAATTTTTGGTGCCATAGCTACAATTTTAACGGCATTATTTAGCCTGTTTGCAGCAGTTATATGGCCTGCCATACCTCTGCTACCTTTTATATTTGTACTTGCTGGTATATGGATGGCCGGATCATGAATATAAACATAAAAAGTAGTAGAGTTGCTAAATCAAAAATTGCAGGTGCGCTTGGTAATAAACAGTTAAGAAATTTTATAGTTGTTGTATCACTATTATTAGCTTTTTTTGGTGGAGCATTTATATATTTAGGGCAATGGTATGGTTGGCTGGTGCTTATAGTACCCACCGTGCTATTTATGTTTTATGAATGGTACCACCATGACTTATCAAATAATTTGCCAGCAATAGATTCTGATCTACCAGATAAGTTAATGGCAACTAGTATTCTTAAAGCAATTAAAAAGGCCGATAATACCCCACTAGATATAATTAGGGCCCTAAACAAAGATAGTGGTTTTTGGTTTATTGCAAATAGGCTAACTATACACCCCGATATACTCGAAAGTGTTGGTTTAAGTGATGATTGGTGGCCTAAGGCTGTTCAATTATATCGAGAAAACCCAACAAAGAAAGGCGTAGACGGATCATATATTATTGTTGCTTTAATATTAACCAGCCCCGATAAAGCTAGCATATTATCGGTAAGCCATAATACAGAAGATCAAATTATTAAAGCACTCAACTGGTATGTATTTGTAAATGATTTAATAGATAGGCTAAATACCAGAAAAGACAGTGGCGGTATAGCTCGCGATTGGGCGGCGGGTTATACGCCAATGTTAGATAATTTTGCTCAAAATATTTCTAGATCTATACAATATGGCGGGTTATCACATAGGGATATTTTGGGGCATAGCAATGTTATTTCGCAAATGGCAAACATTTTTCAGAGCAATGGGCGGGCAAATATTGCGTTAGTTGGAGAGGTTGGTTCCGGTAAAAGTACAATCATTCAGGGATTTGCCGAGTCACTTTTATTTGGCAACTATACAAGCGGTCTACAGTACAGCCAGATTTACCAAATTGATATCGCCGCACTTTTAACTAGGGTAGAGGCAGATAAATTAGATTACATAATTCAAAGACTATGTTCAGAAGCATATTCTGCCAAAAACATTGTGCTTTATTTTGATAATGCAGGAGCCTTCTTTGGCGAGGGTGGTGGCCCAGATGCCACCAATATAATATTGCCTATATTAGAAGCCGGCCATATTAGAATGATTTTTTCGTTTACGCCAGTGCAATGGCAGTATTTACAGCGGGCTAAATCACAAGTAGTTGCCGGATTAAACTATCAGGCAGTTCAACCAACACAAAAAGACGATACTATTAGGATTCTAGAAAATCAAGCTTTATTTACGGAGGGGCAGTATAACTGCACATTTACTTACGAGGCAATTTTGGAAACATACAGATTAGCAGAAAGGTATGGCCCAGAGATTGCTATGCCAGGTAGGGCGATAAGTGTCTTAGAAGATGCTGCTAGGAGCAATCAGTCTAAGCTGATACTAAAAAGTGATGTACAATCAGCCGTAGAGCAGGTTACGGGTATTAAAATATCAACAGCCGACACCGCCGAAAAAGATGTTTTACTTAGCTTAGAATCTAAATTAAGAGAACGAGTTATTGGCCAAGATGCAGCAGTAAAAGAACTTGTATCAGCCCTAAAACGAAGCCGGGCAGGTGTGGCTAATCCCAATAAACCTATCGGAACATTCTTGTTCTTGGGCCCAACTGGTGTTGGCAAAACCGAAATGAGTAAAACCTTAGCAAATGTATATTTTGGTGGTAATAGCGGAATGGTTAGGGTGGATATGAACGAATACATCACCCAAGATAGTGTACATAAGTTACTGCAAGGTAGTTCAGACTACGGAACTTCATTTTTAGAATCTGTTAGGCGCCAACCTTTTACGGTAATACTGTTTGATGAACTAGAAAAGGCTCACCCAGAAATAATTAACACACTACTTCAATTACTAGACGAAGGTTCTATTAAAGATTCAGACAACAGGGTAGTGTCATTTAAGGATGCGATAATAATCGCCACCTCTAATGCTGGAGCAGATATTATAAGAGAAAAAATATCCCAAGGTGTACCGGTAGAAGAATTTGAATCGAGCCTTACAGACGAGTTAATAGAAAGGGGTGTGTTTAAACCAGAATTCATTAATAGGTTTGATGATGTAATAATTTTTGCACCGCTTAACCAAGAACAGCTACATAAGGTCGTAAGGATTATGCTTGGTGATATTAATGTTCAGCTACAGGCTCAAGGTGTTACGGTTAATCTAACCGATGACGCAGTTGACTGGCTTGCCAGCCAAGGCTACGACGAAAGACTGGGTGCAAGACCGCTAAGAAGAATGATGCAAAAAACAGTAGAAACAGTGGTTTCTGATATATTATTACAGCAACAAGTAGAGCATGGTACAACTATAACAATAAACACAGAACAATTAAGCGCGGTTTAAAATGCCACCAAAGGTTGT
>JALOQO010000001.1 GCA_025453305.1 Patescibacteria group bacterium
GTTCTAGATTTAAATTAATATACTCGTAATTGAACATAAGTAATTAATAGTTGTCATTAATAGAATTATGGCTAAATAGCTTCCTTATATTATTTATAGCAATAATTAAATAAATAAAGAATGCTAATGATGTAAAAATACGCAAAATTGTAATTTTTAGCATTATATTACCTCTATACTATCTTATTAGTAATAAATTATATCAAATCAATAATGTAAACTGGCTACAGTAAAAATTATTGTTTCTATGTATCTGCACATAAAACGATTGTAATTATATTCGGGTTCAATTTAATTAACTATAAATATTCTTACATGAATAAATATATTTGTGCGTTAAAAGTAATATTGTTTACTGACTATACAGTTAATAACTTATAACATTTGACAATGAAGTTATCTAATTTATACATTTATTTATCTGTAGTATTGTTGAGTGCACTTATATTGATATTAAGTGCTATCGCATTAATAGCAAATGAAAATAATAAAAATAAAAGTGTTGTAATTGCTGCACCTTTAAAGCAAATCGCAGACCAACACGGAATTGATGTAGGTAATTTTGCAATCAATAATCACATTAATGATGAACGATATTCATCAATATTAACGAACCATTTTAATCTAGCTCTGCTAGATAATACTCCGAATTGGTATTTTACCGATGGTGGTCTTAGACCTTCAAGGAATGAATATAACTTTTCACAAATGGATGGCTTAGTTTCTTTTGCCAAAAAACACGATATGGCTATACAGGCCCATCATTTTGTTTGGGGAGAAGAGAAATGGTTACCCGATTGGTTGAAAAATGGTAACTACAATAAAGAAGAATTACTTGAAATAATGAAAGATCATATTTATACAGTGGGCAAAAGATATAGCGGAAAAGTTCAGGAATGGACAGTTGTGAACGAAGCTCACAGTAGGGGCCAAAAATTTAACAATTTAAAAGATTGGTGGAAAGAGGCATTGGGTGACAATAAATATATAGATAACGCGTTCGTTTGGGCACGAGAAGCTGACCCCCAAGCAAAGCTTATATTGAATGATTTTGGAAACGAGACCTACGGTTCAATATCTGACGAAATGTATGAATATATTAAAAATGCTCTTTTAAGGGGTATACCTATTGACGGAGTTGGTTTTCAGATGCATATAGATGGTTCAAATCCACCATCTAAGAGTGAGGTTATTGAAAATATGAGGAGATTTGGTAGCCTCGGTATAAATGTATATGTAACTGAATTTGATGTAAATATGGCTAATGTTAATGGTAGCGAAAATACCAGAAATAGTACACAGGCAAAGATATACTACGATATGGCAAGAGCCTGCATAGAATCTATGGTGTGTAAAAGTTTTTCTATACTAGGAATAACCGATAAAGAAACATGGTATGCATACCTTGGGTATCAGAATTCAGACCCGCTGATATTTGACGAAGAATATAATATGAAACCATCTTTTTGTTCATTATACGAAGCGTTTAAGGAGCAGCCGTCAGAAATTAAAATTACTACAAACCACGATAAATTTTAAAATTAACCATCTTAACGAAAATATTCAATAGTTGTAATAATACTTACAGCGATAAAGAACAATAATTAATAAGATAGTAATTGCCAATAATGCACTAACGCAAGGAGGTTTTATGGCTAACAATAGTAAACGTAATAAAAGAGGTGGAGGCGGCACTAGCAAGCGAGGATTCGCCTCAATGGATGAGCAGAAACAGCGAGAAATCGCTAGCAAAGGGGGGAGTGCCAGTGGGGGTAATTTTAAGAACGATCCCCAACGAGCCAGTGAAGCAGGAAAGAAAGGAGGTAGTAGCTAACAGACTAGTTTTATAAATCTCACCACCATTATATTTTGGCCCGCAATCCGAAACAATAGAGGAGTATTATAATTACTCCTCTATTTGAATTTTAGACCCTAGTAATGATTTTTTTATAGGTTGTCTCTTATTTTCATCCACAACTTACCAAGCACATTGTGGCCTTCTGATTTCCACCCTACACACCAATAAACATCTTCTGGTGGTCCTTTTTGAACTATAGCTAAATCTCCAGTTTCTAATAGTGCACTTTTAACATCTTCATGTTGGCTAACCTTGGCCTTAAGTAAATCATACATTACGCCTTGACGCAATTTATCCCATTTAACAGCATCTATATCACGAGACATTGATAATTTTTTTGCCAACCACGGACTTTTAGCAGACCTAATTTTTTCGGCAAATTTTATATCTGACCGACAATGCTTTTTATACTGATATGCGTGCTCAACGGTTGGAAATATTTTACCCCATATTTTAATGCGGTGCGCAGACCAATTAGAAAAAGGTAAGTATTCTGACACATAATATACGGTAAAGCTGTCCAGATTATCGTTTTCAATAATTTTATCCATTAGTACAATTTTATCACGATATAGTAATCGAATCGTATTTTATTTACCTATTGTAAATATTATTACTGTAATCTAAATTTATAATACTTATTATTTAACTACTAAACTAGGAGGTACTATTATGAATCACAGTAAAGAATCTAATGCAATATTTGATGCAGTGGAGTGTAGCAAAGTTTGCAGTGAAACTCTAGATTATATAGATACAAATGGTGTGCAAGCTGACGAAGATTTGCATGACCTACTAAAAGACTGTGTAAAAATATGTGATTTAGCAGCCGATTCGATGGATAGGTCGTCATTGATGCATTCTAAGATTTGCGCGCTATGCGCTGAAATTTGTGATAAATGTGCCGATTCATGCGAACGAACTTCTATAGAAGAGCAACTACAAAGATGTGCTGAAGTATGTCGAAGGTGTGCTGAGAGTTGCCGTGGCATGAGTAAGTTTATGGACAAAATTACAACCTAAGCTAATGGTGCCTAGTCAAATTTTAGAGACCGCTTAAACCTGCCTAATAATTTGTTAAGCATACCAGGGGTGGAGTGTTTTTGTCTCGCGATATCAATCGCACGATTATATACTTTCAGGTATTCTGCGGTCATATTATTATAATTAAATAATTGTCGTGATCTACTAGATATATATTCTCTGTCCATCTGCAAGCACTTCTCTACAGCTTGTCTAGCTTCTATAAAATCCTCTACTAGTACGCCTGTTCGATTCGGTTCTATGAGTTCGTTCATAGAACCCCTAAGTGTAGCAATTGTTGGTGTCCCACAGTATGCTGCTTCCATTACGGTTAACCCAAAAGGTTCCCTGAAATTGGTTGGGTGCAAATTGCATACAGCATTTGACAATAATTCCACTTTTTGTTTAAATCCAACTTCGCCGAGATATTCCACGAGTGGGTGTTTTAAGTATGGTCTTATTTGAACATCGAAATATTCCTTACCCTTAAAATCAATTTTACCGGCTAGCTTTATCTTCATACCTAGGTTTATAGCTAGTTGAATCGCTAGATGAGGATTCTTATCCCAATCAAACCGACCAAGAAAACACAAATAGTTTTCGGGTTTAATTACGGTTGGGAACTCACTCGTATCCTCGCCATTATATACATTCCCGATAAAGTTTAAGTCTGGTAGAACCATCTGTTGGCTCATAGATATTGAAACAAAGTTTAGGTTTTTTCTACGAAGATAATATTGAATATCTTTAAAGTCAATCATACCGTGAATCGTAGTAACATTAGGAAATTTGCTAAAATTTCTTAAATCATAACCGTGGGAATGAACTACATCAATATTAGGCAAAAGCTTTCTAAGTACTCGATATGTTTTAGTATCGGCCATTTTCTTTAAATGTTTGTGCTCTGGAATATCTTTCTGATTAACGGGAAAAGGGATAGAGTTTGGTGTTATTTCAATTTTTTCACACTCTATTTCTGAATCTCCAGATGCTAGTAATATAGGTTCGTGTCCCAGCTCTTTTAAGCCTTTAATCAAATAGTAAATAACCTGTTCTGTTCCACCGTATTTTTTAGGCGGTATCGGGATATATGGGCTAGCGACAACAGCAATGCGCACTAAGAAATCTCCTTACTAATAAGGGTATAGTATCAATTTTAAGGTATATTTTTAGTAATAAATATTACAATCAAACTAATATTCTGGTATTAGATAATAATTGCAAACCCAAATATATTAGCTGGTGTTTCTTGAATTAAGTTCCTACTATATCTTAAAATCAAAAAACCAAATCGTATTATTACGACCTCTTAGGCCACCCATACTAATGAGGCAACTTAACCTAATATATTACGAACCCTACTATCAATATCGTCGTAAGATAAGTTCGCTTTGACCAAATAATCCTCTATGCCTAGGCTTCTTAGGTTAGCCGGAGCTTCTGATTCGTTAAGGTTAGATACTACTAACACTTTTATATTTTTACCCCAACTGCTATTGCGTATAGTCTCCAGGACTCGACCGCCGGATATATCAGGAATCATTAAATCTAGCAAAACCAAATCGGGCAATTCTTTTTGAATAAAATATAACCCTGTTATACCGTTATATGCTATGTAGCATGTGTAACCCAGAAGCTCTAACCTTGTTTTATATATTTCTGCTAAGCCTTCATTATCTTCTACTATTACTATGGTTTTTGGTTTAGAGTTATCCATAACGATCATTATATACTCCTTAAGATTATATATCCACCCATGGACCTATGGGCATATAATATAAGTGGGAGGTTTATTATGACAATGCCAAATACTTACACAGACAAAAACGAAACCGGTTGTTGCGCCGTTCCAAACATTAAAGACTGGCAAGACAAAATTATCACTATAGAAAACCAAATTTTTATAAGAATGCATACGAAAAGTTTTATGTTTGTACCCATTAATATGTCAAGTGTTATGACTAAATTAAATAAATTCGCTATTGATCACCACGCTAATATGCCACCTCAAAAAGCGATGATATTAAGCAGGGATTTATCACCCTGGAAGGCAGAGCAACTATTTGCCGTAAATAAAAATATAGAAGGCTTTGATATGGTCGTGCTAAACGGCAATTTCGCAACCAAGGTTTTTGAGGGGCCTTACAATAAAGTTAAGAATTGGTATAAAGAATTGATAGAATATGCCAAAACATATAATAAAGATGTTGGTAGAATATACTTTTTTTATACCACTTGTCCAAGATGCGCCAAAAACTATGGTAAAAACTTTGTCATAGGAATGGCAGAAATATAATATAGACTTAGGGATAGTTAAGTAAAAAAATGTTACAATCAAGTTGATAGTAACAATAATATTTAAATTAATATTGAAATCATTCGTATATCAAATATTAAATAAACAATTATATGACTTTTAGCAATCAAAAAAAAGAATCAACAACTCCGGTAAGCAACCTTGGTCACCATGGTCATCATTGGCATTACATTAAAAAACGACGAACCAGAAAGGTTCACCACACCACAAAAGAAATATTAATCGGCCAGATGGTTTCAATATCTGGTGCCTTAATTGCCGGGCTTGCGTTAGAGCTTAGTAAAACCGAGTTAATTGCCATGGCTGGAGCTTTTTTGATATTGCCAGGAGTTTTTGACTTAGGCGGATCTATAGCGGGAGCTATGGGAGCCAGAATCAACCATCATCTTCAAAACGATACACCACTAAATAAATTGGCGAGTAGTGCCGTTAAACATTCTTTTTTATTGTTGTCGGTAGCTGGTTTGGTGGTTGCTCTGTGCGGGGCTACAATCGGTTCTTTACTATTTGATGGGGAATTTATTAGAATATTCACCGTTGCCTACTTTTCTATACTTATAGCCGGTTTATTGGGTTTACCAATTGTCGCAATTGGTACTATTAAAGCTTTTAAAATCGGTTTAGATCCAGATAATTTTATTGGTCCAATCGAAACTTCTGTTTTTGATACTTTAACAGTGTTGGTCGTAACAATGATGGTGATACTAACATCATGACAAGAGCAAGAAGAACATTTATATTTGTAGCTATAGCAGCCGGCCTAGCATCATCGTTAAGCCTGATTGGTGGAATAGGCTTAGAATACATTTCTAATAAATTTTTACCACTTATACCACTAATCATTGCTCTGCCTGGCTTAAATGATATCGTCGGAGATTATGCATCGATAATTGCGGCTCACACCGGCGATCCGACCGAAAGAAAAAGATCAAAAAAGACTCTTGCTATATCTATTTTTAAAGTATTAGTCATAAATGTATCGGCTTTGGCTATATTTAGTCTTATACTTGCGGGTGTAAGGGGTTATATGATAACCGCTGGCTTCTTGGCGGAATTTTTAATATTTGTCTTTGTTGCTGTTGGGCTAACAGTTGCATTTATGTTTATTATATCTCACATACTAGATGTTATTCTAAGGAAAGAAAAGATTAATCCAGACGAGTTATTGATACCGGTAGTTACATCTATAGCAGATATTTTTATGTTAATTATGGTTACTATTGCAGTGTTAACAGTATTTTAAATTACTAAGCTGCTAAAAGATTGCCTTGCTTTTGATATTTGGCAAAAAGTCGCATAAACACTGACAACAATATTCCGCCCACAATTATTACAAACCATTGCTTGATGCCAATTGGTACTACTTCGAAATACCTAGCAACAGCTGGTACATATAGTACTATTAGTTGCAAGCTAAACGAGGCGCCTATAGATATTAGTAGCCACTTGTTAGTAAACCAACCCAACTTATATTGGGCTCTTATGTCTAGTAAATGCATTAATTCATAGACTACCATAGCGGTAAATAGTGTTGATACGGCTACAATATGCCCATGTTGATTCAGGACCGCATATTGTGTACTTAACATTATGCTCATAATTAAGCCAAAAGCAAAAATCTCTATCCAAAGTTTACGGGTAATGATAGACCCTTGAAACTCACTTGGCTTGTGGTTTAAAATATTTTTTCTTGCCGGATCAGAACCTAGCGCAATAGCAGGTAAACCATCTGTAACAATATTTATAAATAACAGTTGTGCAGCAGTAAGCAATAGATTTTGATATATCAATATACCGGCAAGAATTGTTAGAACTTCGGCTATATTGCAACTTATTAAAAAGTTCACAAACTTGCGAACATTTTCAAATATTCCACGACCTTCTTCTATAGCTTTTATAATTGTCAAAAATTGATCGTCTAAAAGTATTAAATCAGCCGCTTCTTTGGCTACATCAGACCCGGATTTACCCATAGCGATGCCAATATCGGCTGCTTTTAATGCTGGAGCATCATTTACTCCATCTCCCGTCATAGCCACCTGTTTACCGCTATTCTTAAAAGCTTGTACTATGCGCATTTTATGGCCAGGGCTTACCCTTGCATATACGCCAATATCATTAATTTTGTTTTTTAAATCTGTATCGTTCATTGTATCTAAATCCTGTCCACTAACCGCCACCCCCTGTATACCTATTTCAGAAGCTATGGCCTTGGCTGTTTCTATATGATCACCAGTAATCATTACAACCCTAATACCTGCATTTTGTTGTACTTTGCCAATAACATCTACCACTTCTTTGCGGGGTGGATCTATCATTGCCTGCAAACCAATAAATATTAGCTTTGACTCATAGTCATTTTTATTAGTATGTTTTTCTGGATGTGTTTTATAGGCAAAAGCCAGTACCCTTAAGGCCTGTTTACTGAAATGATGTGCTTGATTTAATATTTCTGTTTTTGTTTTACCATCTAACTCTTGAGTTTTACCACTGGCATCTATAAAATATGCACATTTTGCTAAAATTACCTCCGTAGCACCTTTAGCGCTTACTATGAAAGAGTTTTCTTTAATATTTCTATGATAAGTTGACATCATTTTTCGATCGCTACTAAAAGGAATTTCATCTATTCTTTCATGGGTTTCGGTTATATTTTTTGAGTTTATATCTAGTTTGGTCGCCGATACCAATAAAGCACCTTCTGTTGGGTCACCAACCACCCCACCCTTTTTTAAACGAGCATCGTTACAAAGAACAGCTGTTTTTAAAATCATTTCAAGCGATTTGGGCTTTTCGCTAAAAGTTCCCGTTG
Source organism: Patescibacteria group bacterium (assembly GCA_025453305.1). Taxonomy (GTDB): domain Bacteria; phylum Patescibacteriota; class Saccharimonadia; order Saccharimonadales; family CAIOMD01; genus Prado157. The sequence continues at coordinate 8,011 of JALOQO010000001.1, forward strand.
TTTCATATCCGCTGCCTCCTACATAAACCGTCCTGCTGTTTACATAAATGTTAGTTACGGTCATCTCACCCTTGGTAAGAGTGCCAGTTTTATCTGAACATATCACATCGGTTGAACCCAGGGCTTCTACGGCAGATAGTTTCCTAACCAACGCATTCTTGGCCGCCATTCGTCTCGACCCAAGGGCCAAGCTTATTCTAACTACAAAGGCTAAGCCTTCTGGTATGGCGGCAACCGCCAAGGCAACAGCTGCCGTAAAGGCAAATATCATTTTTTCGACATTACCGGCAGAATCTTCAGACGGAACCAAAAATAAAACCACAAAAAATACTACTGCACAGATAGCAGCTATTATATAGCCAAGCTTTTTACCTAAATCATCTAATTTTTGTTGCATAGGCGTAGACTCTGTCTCAACTCCGTCAACTAAATCGGCAATAGCGCCAATTTCTGTATGTTGGCCAGTTGCAACCACTACACCTATACCAGTGCCATTCGTTACGAAAGTACCACTATAGGCCATACATTTTCTATCAGCCAAGATAGCTTCTGGTTTTTGAGGTTGTTCATGCTTTGTAACTGCTTCAGATTCACCGGTTAACGAAGCTTCGTTTATATGTAATTCTTTGGCTACTATTAACCTTATATCAGCTGGTACTTTTTGGCCGGCCTCTAGATATACAATGTCTCCCGGGACAACAGATACCGAATCAACATTTTTTTGCTTTGAGTTTCTTAGTACTCTGGCGGTATGGCCAACTAATTTCTTTAATGCAGAAATTGTCTTTTCTGCTTTATATTCATTAAAAAAACCAATTAAGGCAATTACAATTACAATTGCATATATAAGTAATGACTCTTTGTATTCACCATTTTGTTCATATATAGATAATCCTAGGGAAATTGTTGCAGCTATTAACAATACAATTATAAGCGCATCTTTAAACTGTGATAAAAACAGTTTAAATGGATTTATGCCTTTTTTAGCCACCAATTCATTGCGACCCGCTTTTAGTAGTTCGGATGCCTGATAATCGGTTAAGCCGTGATGTAAATCTGTATTTAACTGTTTAATAACCTCTTCTGATTGAAGCGCGTGCCAATTCATATATTAATACTCCGGCTTAATTAGATGAGTTTTTGCAGTTCGGTTATTATTACATAAATACTAAAACCACCATAAAACAAGAAAGCTGTTATCATAGCACCGGTTCTAAATGGACTAGGCCCTATGGCTTTTGGTAGTTCTTTTTTGTTCAAATAGAGTGTCATACCGGTGTGTACAAACATAGCAAACGCGTTCAGAACAGCGGCTATAGTTAGCAACTGGAGAGGTTGTTTAAATCCGAGACTTAGTATTATTATGCCTGCAATAATTTGTAGCCATAAAACTGTGTAATATACTTTTGGAATCTTTCTAGATGGAACGGTCTTAGGGGCTTGCAATGCGATATTCTCGGATATAATCCTACTGGTAGCGTCAAATACTGTCAGCTGCGTGCCAAACAGTGTCATGCCGGTAACTATCAAAAAGAAAGTACCCACAGCCGGAACTAATTGTTCACCTATGGCAATAGATTCGTTAATTACAAAATTGATAGATGCGGTTGAACCACCGGTTAAATAGACCGTTGTGTAGGCTAGTAAGCTTAAAAGTATAATAGTTATCGATCCGGTAAGCCAAAAAACTAAGAAGTGTTCAATATTCACCCTCTTCCACCACTTGTTGAATTCTTTTTTAGACTCTTTGGTAATTGCAAATTGTGCACCCTCTAGGCTAATGTTTTCTTTTTTACCGTTAAATAAACTGGTTATTCTACCAGCATATTTACCCATACCAAAACCTTTTTCTTTAACATAAAAAGATTGAGCTAAATTGAGGTTACCACCAGCGCCTGCATAAGCCAAGGCTGCCAAGAAAGAGGCTATAGATATACCAGCCGGCAAAAACCAAAAACCTTCACCCTTGCCTATAATTCCATCTGCAACCGCACCCCAATCGGCCGGGCTAGCTAGTAAAATACTAATAACAAATATCGTTGGGACCCCTACCATAATTAGAGTTTTTTGTAATCGCTCAACGGTTTTATAAAGAACGGGACCAAGTGACAGTATTAATCCCATAGCTATTAGCAGGCCAATCGCTAAATACTGAGTATTTTCTTTCATACCAAATACATACCCAAGTAATACGGCCGAGCTAGCTGCTATTCCGGGCCACATCCAGGGCACAAAAGTAGAAAATATGTACCAAAGTGGAGAATGTTTAAATAACCGCTTGTAACCAACAAAAACACTCTCACCCCTAGCGAGTGCATATCTTTCAATTTCCATATTCATAAAGAACTGGAATGTTAAGCCCAGAAGAGCACCCCATATTAGACCCATACCATATGTAGAGGCCAAATATGGCCACATGATAACCTCACCACTACCAAGACCAAGGCCAAGTATTATAAAGCTAGGCCCAATTAAACTTTTAAGCGGTGGTGCTTTTGGTAATTTTTTAATTGGAAGTTTTGATTGTTTTTTTGCCATAAGTTTTTCCTATTATATTGCTTAAGCTTAATTATATTGCTTTTATTTTGTAGATACAACAACATTTTTATTAAACTGTTGATAACTATCCAAAATGTATTAAAGAAGGCTTAGCCGTTAAACCAAGCCTTCTCATTATTTAATCAAAAAGTATTTAGAATATTTTTATCTACCTAATGATTCTTCTGTTTTTTTAATGTCTATTGTTGTTTTGATTATTGTATCGGGCGAAAGCGACATACTATCTATCCCGATTTCTGCCAAGAATCTGGCAAATTCTGGATAATCAGATGGTGCCTGGCCACAAATGCCAATTTTTACACCTTTAGATTTGGCAACTTTAACTACTTCTCTAATAAGGATCTTTACCGCCTCGTTGTTTTCGTCGTAATCATGAGCCACCATATGATTATCTCGATCCACGCCAAGCGTTAGCTGCGTAAGATCATTGCTACCAATAGAAAATCCATCAAACAAATCAGCAAATTGATCCGCCAAAATAACATTTGAAGGGATTTCTACCATCATATAAGCCTGAAAACCATTCTCGCCCCGCCTAAGCCCGTGATCGGCCATTATTCCAAGCACCTTGTGAGCCTCGTCTAGAGTTCTGCAAAAAGGCACCATTGCCTTAAGATTAGTAAGACCTAGATCATCTCTTACATGCCTAAAAGCTTTGCATTCAAGTTCAAAAGCTTGCTTATACTTCTCATCATAGTACCTGCTAGCTCCACGCCAGCCAATCATTGGGTTTCTCTCTTCTGGTTCAAACTGGGTACCGCCTATTAAATTGGCGTATTCGTTTGACCGAAAGTCACTAAACCTGATTATTACATCGTTTGGATAGAATGCGGCGGCAATAATACTTACACCTTCGGATAGTTTATCAATAAAGTATTGTGATTTATCTTGATAACCTTTGGTCAGATTATTTATTTGTGCTCTAACCGACTTATCTTTGATCTCGCTAAACCTAAGTAAGGCTAACGGGTGTATTTTAATATGAGAATCAATAATTAGCTCTTCTCTGGCTAGCCCTACGCCATCATTGGGTATTAACGAGTAAGCAAAGGCTCTTTCGGGTTCACCGATGTTCATCATTATTTTTGTATGTGGACGCTGTAGATCGGTAATGTCGGTTCTGTCAATCACAAAAGGTAAGATGCCTTCGTATACAGTACCTTCATCACCACCACCGCCACAACTGACCGTCACTTCTTGGCCATCGCTAATAAGTTCTGATGCATTACCTGTTCCCACTACACAAGGAATACCCAGCTCTCTAGACACTATTGCTGCATGGCAAGTGCGCCCACCCTTATCGGTTACTATAGCACTCGCTATTTTCATAATTGGCACCCAGTCTGGATCGGTCATTTCAGTCACCAAGACATCGCCCTCTCTAAAATCATCTATATCTTTGACATTCATTATTTTGTTGGCTTTGCCAACGCCAATTTTATTACCTACACTAGTGCCCTCAACAATTACATTACCCTGATGTTCTAGACGATATTCCTCAATTACATTGACATTTCTTCTGGATTGAACCGTCTCTGAACGAGCCTGAACAATATAAAGCTGTTTATCATCTTCGTCTAGGGCCCATTCTATGTCCATTGGGTGACCGTAGTGTTGCTCAATAAGCATACCCCAGTGAGCAAGTGTTTTTACTTGATCGTCGTTGATTGAAAACCTTTCTTGGTCGTGAACAGACACGGCAATATTTTTAGTCCTGCTACCGGCAGAGGGTATCATTTTTAGCTTCTTTGTGCCTAGATGTTTCTTTAAGATAGCCATGGTTGGCTTAAATACAATAAATTCGTCTGGGCTAACATGGCCTTGAACGATGTTTTCACCTAGCCCGTAAATAGAACTTACGACTACGGCATTTTTAAATCCAGACTCTGTATCTATAGTGAACATAACGCCAGCACATTCAGAGCGAACAGCAACCATTTGCTGTATTCCAACCGATAGCGCTACTTTCATATGATCAAAACCATTCGAAACCCTATAAACAATCGCCCTATCGGTAAATAGTGACGCTATACATTCTTTAACCGCTTTTAAAACTTCGTGTTCACCGCTAATGTTCAAAAAGGTAGCTTGCTGGCCAGCAAAAGAAGCATTAGGTAAATCCTCTGCCGTTGCCGATGACCTAATTGCCACCACCATATCACCGCCGTGACCACATTTTTGATTGAGCTCTATATAACCTCTTTTGATTTCTTCTTCAAAATCTGCCGGCAATTGCGAAGCAACAATTTTTTCTCTAATCGCGTTTCCTCTGTGGGCTAAATCATGAATATTATTAACATCTAAACCATCTAGCATCTCCGAGATGAAATTATTTAATCCAGCCTGTTCTAAAAAGTATCGGTAAGCATCGGCCGTTGTAGCAACGCCGTTGGGTAAATTAACACCCTGTGGTTTTAAATGATGATACATCTCACCTAGAGATGCGTTTTTTCCGCCCACCTGCGGAATATCGTCTATTGATAATTCCTCGAAAAATTTAAGATACTTATACATTTAAAGCCTTTTTTTAGATTAGTTATACCTATTAATATTAACATAAGAATTATTACAAACAAACAACATCTAATGATTATTTTTTAGGGAATTTTTAATCTGATATAATTACACTATGGAAAATAAAATACAAACTATATCCAGTTGGTTAGGAGCGGGATCTATTAATGTTTTTGGTAGGCCATTTGCCGGAAAAGACACCCAGGGTAACTATTTAGCAAATATACTGGGCGGGGTAATGGTATCTAGTGGTGATATATTAAGAAAAACTACCGATGAACAGGTACAAAAAATAATGGCCGAGGGTGGCATAATACCAATGGAAGCTTTTGAGAGAATAGTACCCCCATTTTTTGGAAACCCAGATCTTAATGGCAAGCCTTTAATTTTATCCGAGGTAGGCAGGCTTAAAGGAGAAGAACAAATTATCCTAAAAGTCACTAGCGACACAAATCACCCGACTAAAGCAGTGATATACTTATCATTATCAGAAGAGGTTGTTTGGGAAAGGTTTGATTTATCACAAATCAACAAAGACCGCGGAAACCGCGCCGACGACAATAAGCTGGTTCTACAAAATAGGCTAGATAAATACAGAGAAAAGGTTATTCCGGTAATTGAATATTATAGAGATATAGGCCTACTGATAGACATAGACGGCTCCCCGTCCAAGGAACAAGTTACGAATAGTATTATTGATGCCCTGTACCAAAAAGCTACTATAGGCTAAAACTTAAGCATATGGTGGGGATGTGTCGATTTTTTCTATTACACAACTCTTTTTTAAACCATCGTCGTTAATATCATATATTAGGATTTGACCAAAGTTCATTTCTAAGTCAGATATACCTTCATCGCTAATAGAATCTAGATACTTTATAAGTGCCCTAATACTGTTACCATGGGCTACTATTAAGACATTTTTACCGCTTATAATCTGTGGTAATATTGTGTTTTTATAAAATGGTACGACTCTTGCGTAAACCATTTTTAGAGACTCCCCGCCGGGTATATGAACATCCCAACCTCTACGAATATCGTTAAAAGCTTGGTCGCCCACCTCTTCTTTTATTTGCCATTTGTTTTTACCGGTGTATTCCCCGTAATCTCGCTCATTTATAGATTTATCGGCAACTACATTAACATCAAATTGTTGAGATGCGTCAAGAATACCCTCTAGTGTTTCTCTGGTTCTAATCTGCTCTGAACAGTATGCAATGTCAACATTTAAATCTAATTTTCTTAACAATTGCCCAAGCTTAGCAGCATCACCAAAACCTTTGTCGCTTAAGTGCACATCTGTTAGTCCCGTCCACTTGCCGGTGGCATTCCATTCGGATTCGGCGTGTCTAATTATAACTAGTTTACCTTTTGGCTTATTGGCAGGTTTTACCCTGTTGGGTACATTATCATACCAAAAATTTATAATATTTGTAGCGGTTGTGTCATTTATTCTATTAATTGCCTCTACGGTGTTAAATGCGTTGTGCGGGCTAATAATGACATTTGGCATCTTCTTTAATACAGATATCTCGACACTATGCGATAGAACTTCTTCTGGTAAAGTCTCGCTTCTTAAGATGGCAATTTCTTCGTTGTGATTAAGCAGAGATTCTCCCTCTACAACATCAATCGCCGCACCACCCAAATGACCATTATTAAGTTCTTCTATTAGGGCTTTTGTATCAACTAATTCTCCTCTGGCTGTATTAATAAGTATGGCGCCATTTTTCATCTTTTTTAGATTATCGGCGTTTATAATATGGTGTGTGCTGGGCAGATAAGGTACATGTAGCGATATTATATCTGATTTGCTTAATAGTTCGTCTAAATCTACATAGCTAAATCCATATTCTTGCGCTAATTCGGCTTTTGCAAAACTATCAAAAGCTATAGTTTCCATAGAAAAACCTTTGGCGATTTTAAGAGCTTTTTGGCCGATATGTCCAGTGCCTATAACACCAAATACCTTGCCCTGTAAATCATGTCCTGTTAATTCTTGGGGTGTAAATTGTTCGTTTTCTGCCTGTAGCACATCGGGTAACTTTCGCATCAGCGCCAGTAGCATAGTAAAAGCATATTCAGCAACAGTATTTTCGCCATAAGTTGGTACATTAACTACCGTTATACCTTTGTCTTTGGTAGCTTCAAAATCTACATTATTAAAACCAGTAGATCTACATGCTATCAGTTTTAAATTTGGCATTTTATCCATCATTTGCCGGGTAATTACACTAGTCACAAAAAGCGAAACCACTTCTGCATCTTGATAGCAATTGTCATCTGATATCTTATCATTAATAAATTACCAGTGATGATCCGTGTCTTTAAGGGCATGATTAAGTTGTTGTTTATCTAGTTCTGTTGAATCGTAAAAATATATTTTAGCCATAGTTATAGTTTATTATACTTAAGCATTATGAGAAAATAGTAATTATGATTATTACAAATATTACAGCACGACAAATATTAGATTCACGCGGTACGCCTACTGTTGAAGCCGAGGTATGGTTAAACGATGGTAGCTTGGGTAGAGCGGCGGTTCCATCCGGAGCATCAACCGGCATACACGAAGCGCACGAGCTAAGAGATAAAGAAAAAGCCTATGGTGGTAACGGTGTACTAAAAGCCGTAGATCATGTTAAAGGAGAAATCAACCTTACTTTAAGGGGTAAAATGGCCGATGATCAATTCTTGATAGATCAAAAAATGATTGATTTAGACGGCACCCCAAACAAAGAAAGACTAGGCGCTAATGCAATATTAGCGGTATCGCTGGCCTGTGCCCACGCCGCGGCTAAATCTAGAAACATACAACTATATAGGCACATTAACGATATTGCCGGAAACCCAGAAATGTCCGTACCGATGCCCATGATGAATGTCTTAAATGGTGGTAAACATGCCAGTAATTCATCTGATTTTCAAGAGTTTATGATTATCCCTATTGGCGCTAATTCATACTCCCATGCAGTACAAATAGGTTGCGAGATTTTTCAGGCATTAAAAAAAGAGATTTCCAAAGCCGGACACACCACTGCAGTTGGCGATGAGGGCGGATTTACATATCCCGTTACATCTAATACGCAAATGCTAGATCTTCTGAATACCGCTACCTCACTGGCAGGCTACACTCCAGGAATTGATGTTAGTTATGGTCTTGATGTAGCATCATCTGAATTCTTTGAAAACAACCAATATCTACTAGCTACAGAAAATCGTAAACTAACATCAGCCGATATGATAGATTATCTCTCCCAAATTACCGCTAATTATCCAATTGTCTCCATAGAAGACGGCTTATCAGAAGATGACTGGGATTCTTGGGTAAAGCTAACAGCAAAGTTGGGCGATGTTCAGCTGGTAGGCGATGATTTATTGGTTACTAATCCCGAAAGACTTCAAAAAGCAATAGACCTAAAAGCCGGAAATTCAATTTTAATCAAACCAAATCAAATTGGCACACTAACCGAAACCCTAAAATCAATTAATTTGGCAAAGCAAAACGGCTGGAACACCGTTATTTCGCACAGAAGTGGTGAGACAGAGGATGTTAGTATTGCTCATTTAGCTATCGGAACAGGTGCCGGTCAAATCAAAACTGGCAGTTTATCTAGGAGCGAAAGAACAGCTAAACATAACGAGATTATGCGAATGGAATCAATAGACGGCAAACTAAAAATTGTTAATGTTTTTAATAAATAAAGGGTTTATATTGTGAAATTTGTGTTAATGATTATTGCACCCATAGATTTCAGAGACGAAGAATATTTTGAACCCAAAGCAATCTTAGAAAAAGCCGGTCATCATGTTACCACGGCAAGTACAAAAATTGGTAAAATCACCGGTTCTAGGGGTGGAATAGCCGAATCCACCATGCTTCTAAGTAATGTTAATGCGGATAGTTTTGACGCAGTGATTTTTGTAGGTGGTCAGGGCTCTTATATATTCGACGAAAATCCTCAAGCCTTAAATATTGCTAAAGTTTTTTATAACAACAATAAACTTACCACCGCGATTTGCCACGCACCCATAATTCTGGCTAAATCAGGTGTATTAAAAGCTAAAAAAGCTACCGTTTTTCCGGGAGATTCCGGTGAGCTTACAAATCTTGGGGTAAATTATTTAGCTAACCAAGTAGTTATAGACGGTAATATTGTAACCGCAAACGGCCCAGATGCAGCCACCGAATTCGGCAATACAATTGTAGATATATTACAGCCATAGACAACTGTTTTATTTTTGTATATACTTATTTGCAATATGATAATCACCACCTACAAGCAAAGCCTACTACTAAGCCTACAACGGCTGTGCTTCACAAGTGGTGAAGCCAACCGCTAGCGCGGTACAAGTACAGCTCCAGCTAATAAGGCTCCACCAAAGCCTTATTTTTAATTGGAGACAACAATGGAAAAGATACAGAGCAATGAAGTATACGATAGAATAAACGTCCAACCACTTATGGCGCTAGAATTAGAGCGAATCAGATCGGCAGGCGAAGGTGTTTTGTATTTAGCAAAAGAAGAATAAATTGTATCAGAACGTTACTAGTTTGGTGACAATAATCGATTGATACTATTAGTAATATCAACATCTGTATTTACTGTAGTTTTGCTTACAGCCCATATGGGCCGGTAAAGCGGTTTGGTGTCTACTACCGACAATATGCCGTTTATTATTGAATCCTGTATTATATGCTTTGGTAATAGCGCTGTTCCTTTGCCAGCAACGGCCATATCTTTAAGAAGTTCCATGCTGGTGGAATAGAAAACCGGCGCAACCTTAAGTCCCTGCTTTTTAAACAATCTTACAAAATGCTTATATGATGTAGAGTCCTTATTAAAAGCTAACCAATTATCTATATAGGTAACTGGTTTGTTAGGTGCCATATTGGGTGCGCAAACAAACACAAACTCTTCATTTTTGAGCTTGTGAACTATAATATCTTTATTAAGTTTATCTGGTTGTCCAGTTATGACACCTAGATCAATTTTGCCATCTGTAAGGTCGTTAATTATCCGTTTTGAATTATCAACCATCACTTCTATATTTGATTTTACAAATATATCACTAGATGTATATAGCAAGTGGGCTAGGCTATCAATAATACCAATGCTTAGCTTTTTTGTATTAGTATTGCCGGTGAGCTCCGTTTTCATCTTTTCAAATTCTTGCATCATCTTTTTAGCATAGCGGGCTACTATTTCACCCTCTTTCGTTAGCTCGATTGCATACTTTTTTCTTTTGTATAATCTAACCCCGAACGCTCGCTCCAAAGAACCCACAGCCAATGTAATTGCCGGTTGGGTAACTCGTAACCTTTTTGCGGCAGCCGAAAAGCTACCGGTTTCGGCTACTGCCAAAAACTTCTTATACCTATGATCCATCACCCACTATTATACTATGTAGATTATAATACTGTATTTACAATGTTAAAAAATAACATAATCATATGGCATTATAAATAATTACAAGCTAAATAAAATATTAAGATTTTTATACAGTAGAGTTTATGTTATTATCATTTGTAAGTTCTGTGTCATCTTGATATTGAGATTCTTCAATAATCGATACTAATTCTAACAAATCACGCATAGCTTCCGTTCGAGTAACTTTATCTTCAATTTGTTTTGCTGCATCAAAAGCTTTTTTTATAATATCCGTATTACCTAATGCTTCAGCCACTCCAAAGTAAGACTTAAAACGATCTTCCGGAGTCATCTCACCGTCTAAATGAGGTATTATTTCATCTATAATTTCTTTCTTTAAATTTTTTAAATCATCGTTGCCCATTATAAAAATACTCCTTTTATTAATTTGAGTTAAGTTAACCACCTTTTAATGTCTTTAACCTTAGGGTTTCCGGCTTTTCTCATCAATGTTCTGTTTCTTGATGTTAAATAACCCCTAGTGTTATTTAAGACTCTCCTATTTCTATCCACGACCTGCTCAATATACTTTTGGCCTTCTGGTGTGAAATTTACCCTAATACCATTAGTTTCGTTTGTTACTATACAAACATCAGCTCTGCCAAAAAAACGAGCTAGCAATACTTGAGCATCCGGTATTTGCATTCCTTTTATTTCAGAAGAAATAAATTCAGATAGCCTGGAGCATGTTTCTCTTAGGGTTTCCTTTTTAATTCTATCAGGTTTATCCGCTTCTCTTGAGCGATATCCACTAGGATCATTATCAAAATCACGCCAGGCGCTACCGTCTAGAGGGAAGCCCCCTGCCATGTATCGTCCGATTAGCCTTGATGGATCAGAATCTATAGAAGCTCCGACCGCCCGAATGGGTGCATTTCTTGCACTAGTATTGCCAATCGATGTGGCAGCCTTAATCCTATCACCTAGCCAAACATCATCAGAACCGGCACCAGAACGACCGCCTTCTTTGCCCATGCAAGATATCGCGGCCAATGACGATGCCTTTATTGCAAAAGCTGTCCCATCCAGCCAAATGGCTTCAGGATTTGTAGCAAAATTACCCCTGTATCTAAATGCGTGAAATGTAGCGGACAGTACTAAGCCTGGCAATTTCTTTCTAATCTCCGTGTCGTTGATTCCATATGTTTTCTCAGCCCTAAAAGCGTGAGCTCCATCCATAACTTCAGACGCTTTCAGCATTCTGTCAATATATACAGGTGATAAGCCATATATATCAGCATCTGATCTAATTAATAATACATCGCTTGACATAGAGCTATCTTTTTTAACATGTTCGGTTGACGCAATAAGCGATACATCATAAAGTCGCCTAGTAATATCACCGATTATACCAGGTCCTTCTGGTTGGGATTGTCTTTTAGCTAACAGCTCTTGTGATATTTCAAATTCAAAGCTAATAATATTTATATTCGGAAAATCTTTTTTAGCCCTTGCAATCTCTGCTTTCGTCTTTTGTATTTTTTTAGCTAATCCGGGATCGCTACCCTGACCTTCTATATTATTTACCGCAAGCACTATACTGAAATCACCCTTGGTAGTACGTTCCTGTCTAGCCCACATGGATAATGTTTTATAAATATTCTCTGATTCACCAACGGCGCCAACCGGAATAATTACTAATGCTTTAGTCTCCGGAGGTAAATTTTTAAGCTCTGGAGTTGAGTTATACAAATCCATAACTTCTGCTTTATATTCTTGACCTTGTAAACTATCAATTTGATCAACATACCAATCACCTTCTGTTGCTAAATCTAGAGGCTTGCCTTCTTTAATTCTGGGTGAAAGCTCTTTTTTAATATCCTCAATCTCGTCCTTATGTCGATCACCAGATGGATATTCACCTCTGTAGTATCTTTCATATGGAGTTGGTGGCGTATCGGGTTCTTTATCAGGAGCACCAACACCACGTCTTTGCCAAATAGGAGGCCCAAAGGCAGGGTTTGTTTCACCCGGTGTAGCAATTGCTACACCGCCTATTTCGGCACTAAAGGCAAGTTCTGTTGTGGGTATAGGATACTTACCCTCACCGGTACCTGGGATACTAGAAATGCTTACAAATTTGCCAGAGCCTACGGGTTCTTCTACTACAAATGCTAGAGAATTTCTAGAATCTAAATAATCAACCGCTGGGTTCTGTAGTTGATCGAGGCTTGGCCCATGAAAGTCACTAATTGAGCCACCTTTCCCAAACCAACCCGAAATTGGATGATCCTTTGGTATAACAGCATGCCAACCTTTGCCATTTTTATCTTTTACTACATCAAACAAAAAAGTCTGGTATTTACCGTCCGGACTAAATTCTGTGTTAACAGTTACCATAATCTTGCCCCTACCTTCTGCAAGCATTTGAGGTACATTAAAAGTTTTGTTGCCGCTCCATGAACCTTCTTGAGTTAGTCCGTTTATTCCAATCCTAATAGCCCCGCTCCCGGTTCGCCAGTTTCCATTAGCTCCAGCGGCATGCATATCCAATTCATTATTATCTCCAGTTAATCCTGGTATTCGATTTGTCGCAAAATCTACAATTCTTGTGGTTTCTATATCACCCTTAACCTCGTGCCAATCTATAAACTCTTGCGCCCCAACCGATCTTGGCGGACCAACTATTGTGGTACCCTTTTGACCAAATACAAACCCTGCATCTTCAATAGCTTTTACAGAATTTGGCGAAATTGCTCCGCTGTCATTGAATTCCACACCCGAAACAATCACATTACCCGTTCTGGTAGATACTAAATCAAATGTATTCGATCCTTGACTAAATCGTGCCTCCATACCGTCTGGTACAGCAAAATTTAAACTTGTTCCAGGTTTATCAATTATTGCAGTCTTACCGTTGGCGGCTGTTAAAATTTCTACCACCTCTTGGCTACCCTTAAAGCTTTGTGAGCCGTTATGCTCACCCTGAATAAGCGTAGTTAATAGGGTATTGCGAACTCCTGGCTGCTGTTGTTCAAAAACACCATTCATATTATCACTAACCGCAGCCACAGTTTCTTGCATTACAACACCCGCAACCACACTAGAAACAACACCAACAGTTGCGGCAGCCGCAACTCTACGTGCCATAATTTTCTTATATGCACTGTCATGAGAAGTCCGGTTAGCTTCGGTTTCAGATTCGCTAGCTGCTCTTGAAGCATCCATATAACCCTTTACCGCAGTACCAATAGCAATGTTTTGCGGGTTTCCATCTGCCCCTATAACAATAACATCCCCACCTGCATTTATTCTGTTCTGTAAAGCTACTTCTGTGGCGGCCAGTGAATAAATAAGTTCCATTCTCTCATTTGCCGCTTCTGCCACACTGCTCCAACGAAACAGATCTATTTTGTTGGTATCGGCTAGCTCAAGCATTGTTTTTAGCCTTTCAATGTGTCCAGCTAGCTCAAGGATTTCTGTATCGGTCATATCATCTCTAAGTTCACCGTTTTCGTTCAAGCTAGACATAAGATAGTCTAATTGATCGGATGCGTTTAATGCGTCATAATTTATCCGTTCCATTCGGGCACGCATAGGATTAGCACTGGTATCCTTATCGTAACCATAGGCCTTCTCTTGTCTTACTAAATTTGCCTCTCGTTTAACTACACCGTATTCAGTGGCACCAGCTATAATACCAGCCGCTCCCGCGCCTATACCGGTCAACCTTAATGCAGCCGAAGCGCCAGACTGCGCCCCTCTCTCTGTAAGACTAAATACTAAACCAGCAGCCAGAAGCGCACTACTCGCATAAAATGTACCACCTAGCCTTGTCTTATTAATTTTGCTAGATAATTTATCTAGGGCAGTGCGTCTAATGTTTGATTCTGCACTTGACCTAGTGAATCCACCCCTAAGCTCCATCTTATCTAAGGCTGTCTCAACCCTTTCCATTGACAATCCGTGATCTATATCAGCCTTTACACTTTTTGCGAGTTCAATTATGTTGTCCGAAAAACCGATACCTTTTCCAAACAATTCATCGTTTAACCCATCGATGCCAGCTAAAATTCTGTCCCTTTCGCTAACTATTGAATCGTCATCTAAATCCCCGTGGGCATACCTTAGGGCAAGATCTTTAATAGCAGCTCTTAATTGAGCGTCAATATCCGGATCGCCAGATATTTCTGTTTCTACTTCGCCACTTCTTCGGGCACCCCTTATCCTTGGATCATCACTAATAACCCAGTCGGTGGTGGCAATCGAAGCTCTTCTCGCTAGCTCAACAGCCATCTTGGGATCTACACCCCTAAGAATCTCTAATGGGACTTCTACATAACCACCGTTTTCTCTTTGAATATTTTCGTATTCTTGTTTATATCTTGTTTCATAAAATTTACGCAATAGCCTACCCTTAAAGAAACGTTTGGTTGATCTACTAATCAATCCACCCTCTTCTAAATCTGCCTCCATTCTTTGATCAGCGTATAGTTGCTTATATCTCTCGCGGTCTTCTTCTCGATTTACCCTACCAAATGTGTATACTGGGTCTTTTGCGGGCCCTCCAGCGGGTTCTGGGGGTTCTTTAGTATCGTCACCCGGTTCTTTTGGCTCTCTGCCGTTTAGCAAGTCAGATATTTGTTGCTGAACTGCATTAGCTTCGTCATCTTTACCCGCATCCCTTAGAGCATCTTCTTCTTTTCTTAA
>JALOQO010000023.1 GCA_025453305.1 Patescibacteria group bacterium
ATCCAAATTCTTTCGGCTCGTTCTTGGTTAGCTCTAACCCTTAATCCGATGTCATATTTCTTGCCATCAAAACGAGTTCCTTTTGTGACTCCTATGCGATAACCTTTTTTACTGGAATACATTAGATACACAAAGAACCTCGGGCTTACACCCCATCTCGCAAACAATAAGTGATTCGGGGTACAGGTTAGTTTTTTACCTGATTTGGTGGTAATATTTATGATCTCGCCGTTATAATTAAACGACTTATTATCCAAAACAGAAAAGTAACCCATAGAGCCATAACCGGCTGCTGTCTTAACTTTATCACCCTTCTTAATATCTTCTATTTTAATATCACCTTTGGTTGTTTTAATATGATGACCTTCGGGCAAACATTGCCAGTCGTCGCCAACTACGCAAATATTACAGTTTTTGTTGGTTAATAGTTTTATAAGGCGATATTGAGCCGCATTCGTATCCTGATATTCGTCTATCATGATGTACTTAAACCGCTGTTGCCATTTTTCCCTTACACTTAGTACGGTTTCTAGCAAATTGACCATTTTTAAAATTAAATCGTCAAAATCTAGTGCCATGTTTTGTATTAAATTTTGTTCATATAGTGGAAAAACCTGTGCCGTAACTTTTTGAATAGGTGTTTGAGCAATTTGTGAATAATCACCCGGGCCCATCATTTGATTTTTTGCATCACTAATACTTGCAATTATTGATCTAGCCGGATACTGCTTTTCGTCTATTTTTAGTTGCTTTAATAACCTTTTAACAACCGTTTGCCTGTCTGATTCATCGTAGATTACAAAGTTTTCAGGAACTCCAATATGGTTGCCATCTTGCCTAAGTAACCTTACACAAATACCATGAAAGGTTCCCATATAGGGCATAAATGATCTGGCCCCTGAACTGGTTTTTAGTATACTAGCCACCCTATCCCTCATTTCTTTGGCGGCTTTGTTAGTAAAAGTAACGGCTAGTATTTCGTAGGGTGTTGCTCTATTTGTTTCCAAAATATGAGCAATCCTATAAGTTAGGGTTTTGGTTTTACCGCTACCGGCTCCAGCTAAAATAAGCAAAGGCCCCTCGGTAGTTTCAACCGCCCTAATTTGCTCGGAATTTAGGTTCTGTTTGTTTGGCATTACTTAATTGTAACAATAAAATAATCTGTTGTGCTGTTTTTGTTTATTTAGGAATTAACATTTATTATCGCGCCACAAAGTAAATAACCACTACAACCGCTATTGCCGATAAGGCACCAGCAATAACCGTTCCTACCGAACCGCCGTGTTTATGAGATGCAGCAGTTATTGGAACATGATATTCTTTTGTGTCATATATTTTTGGCTGTTGCGAGTTGTCACTTACGGTGGTTGAAATTTTGGCGATATCAGAAGGTAGGTTGTCTACGGCATCAAAGTTTTCGGACTTATCAAGTTGTACATCATCTAATTCTTTTTTGTTTTTTTGAGGGACATCCTTAGCTTCGGTATTTTTATCCACTTGCGGAGGGTGTTCTAATTGTTGTTCTTGGACTAATTTTGGTTCTACATTTTGACTGTCATAATTAGCTTGTGATTCATTATTTATTAGTTCTTTGAATTCTTGTGTTGGATTAACAGTGGCAGCTTTACTAGCTAAATCTGATTTTGTGTCTGATTTGTTTATGGCTTCTTTAACATCGTCTAAAGCACCAGGCTGTATCTGTACATTGCTTACGGGGCTTGTAGCTTGATGCTTAACAATAACCGGTACATCGGTATCGTTATCGTCTTTAATGGATATAGGTTTAGAATCCTGAACTACTACCGGTTTAACATCTTGAACAAGTATCGGTTCACTCATTATTATAATCTATCCGTTTTAGTTAATATATTTCTAGATACCAAATATGCATTATGTACAATTTCGCTAAATGAATGATAATTTAAACTTGCGCCCCCAACTAATAAACCGTTTATTCCTGGCAACCTTAAATAACCAGATGCGATATCAGGAGTTACACTACCACCATAAAGCACCCTAACCAAATTAGCCGCCTTTACACCGTATAGCTCGGAAATATTATTTCTTATAGTTTTTATCGCAGATGATACCTCGTGTGGTTTAGCGTAATCTCCACTGCCTATAGCCCATACTGGCTCATAAGCCACCACCAAAGACTCTATTTCTTCGCTGGTTAATCCAGATACAGCAGTTACTATTTGATCGTGAAGCACCTGGTTTGTTTCACCGCTTAATTTATCTATTGTAGTTTCACCGACGCACAATATTGGAGTTATATCATTACGGTAAGCAGCTGATACTTTTTTGGTAACTTCATCTAATGACTCATTAAATATATGGCGCCTTTCGGAATGACCAATTATGCCATACTTTACCAGATGCCTAATCATGGTAAACGAAACCTGCCCGGTATAAGCGCCCTCGTCTTTATGATATGCATCTTGAGACGCAAGGCTAAACTTACGATGATCTATCTGTAGGCTCAAGGGTTGCAAATGTAGCATAGTAGGCGCAAGAACAATCTCGATATCTCTATGTAGCTGAATTCTCTCGTGTAGTCTCTGAACTAGCAAACTGGCTTGGTTAACTGTAAGGTTCATTTTCCAGTTTCCGGCTATCATTATCTTGTTTTGAGTAGTCATATCGCTATTCCGTTAATGTTTTAATCATAACACTATTTTAGTTATCTAATAAACTGTCTATACCCGGCATTGATGATCCTGATAGCAATTCTAAGCTGGCACCTCCACCGGTAGACACCAAACCTAGTTGCTCTCTTAGGCCAGGAACACTCTCGATATACCCTACCGTGTCACCACCGCCCACTACTGTAAACGGTTTGTTTTTGAAACCCGCGTATTCGCCCCGCATGGCCTGTGCGATTATATTTGTTGCATGACTAAAGGGCGCACTCGCACCATTCACTCCCTTAACCTCTGTTATACCTGCCGTACCGTTCCATATAGCGGTTTTAGACTGGCTAAGCGCGCCGGCTATATAACTAGCACTTATTGGGCCGATATCAACGATATATTCATTTTTACCCACTTTAGAAAGCTCTTTTGGTGGGTGTTTAGGGTAGCTAGTAATATCCGCCCAAGTGTTGTTATCAATATCAACTGGTCTAGTATGCGCGGTAGAATCTAAACTACCGGCAACCACTACATCGTGTGGCAAATAAAAAGTAAAAGCTTGTTTTCTAGATTTCGAATCCGCTAAAAATAAAATCTCTTTTGCTTCTTTTACGGCATCTGGTTCGGCAATGCTTTTGCCGATATCTTTACCCATAGCAAGCAAAAAGGTGTTCGCCATAGCACCAACAACAGCAACAAAATCCGCAACATCAATAAATTTTTTAAGCAAATTAATCTTATCGGATATTTTTGCACCACCAATAATTACAGCCAGTGGTCTGTCTGGCGTAGATATTACTTTTTGCAAAGTAGAAACTTCTTTAGAAAGCAAAAAACCGGCATAGCTGGGTAAGTAGTTAGTTATTGCCACCATACTAGCATGTGAACGATGAGCAGTACCAAAAGCTTCTTGAACAAATACATCGCAACCGTTAGCTAGTTGCTTAGCAAACTCCGAATCGTTTGATTCTTCTTGTGTGTGATATCTTAAGTTTTCTAATAATAAGATTTCGCCAGGGTTTAATGATTCTTTGGCTATATTTGCCTTATCGCCTATACAATTATTTTCAAATTTTACTGGCTTATGTAGTAAATCTTGTAATACCCTAGCTACCGGTTCAAGCGAACAACTCTTATCATTAAAATCTTTTGGGCGCCCCAGGTGAGATATTATTACAACCTTAGCTTTATGTCCTAAACAGTGCTCAATGGTTGGCAGTGCTTGCCTAATACGGTAATCATCGGTTATTACTCCATGTTCATTAATCGGTACATTAAAATCTACCCTAATTAATACTGTTTTACCACTTAAATCAGCTTTTGTAATTGTTTGTTTGTTAAATAACCCACCCGTTTGATTCATATTATTCTACCAACCTTACTTTTATCGTGTCTGTTGCGCCAACTACTCCGGGGTGTAATCCAGATATAATAACCACAACATCACCTTTTTTTAATACTTTATTCTTTTGTAACCATTCGGTTAGGTGTGTAGCCTGGAACATTTCATCTTTCCTAATAAAACTTTTAACCCCATATACAATAGAAAGTTGCCTAGCGACCTTTTCGCTACTAGTAACGGCAATTATCGGTAAAGCTGGACGATAAGAAGCGATTCTATAGGCAGTTGCTCCGCTTTTTGTTTCTGGCACAATAGCAAGTGCATGAACATCGTATGCCAGTGATATAACAGCCTTACTAATAGCTGTTTGCCTGGTGTGATTATCCTCTTGCCAATGCATTGCCATTCGTTCGGTTGTATGGATTTCGGTATATTTGATGATTTTTTTCATCATTTTTATTGCATCTATCGGATATTTACCAACGGTTGTTTCATCGCTTAACATCAAACAATCAACACCTACCAATACTGCTGTCGCAACATCGCCAGCCTCTGCTCTGGTAGGTTCCGGGTTATCAACCATGGAAGCTAACATTTGAGTTGCTACGATGGTTGGTTTAGCATATTTAACACCCAACCTTATTATTTTTCTCTGTATAATCGGCACTTCTTCTACGCTGGTTTCCGATGCTAAATCACCCCTAGCTACCATTAATACATCGGTTGCTCTGGCGATATTATCAATATTATCTACAGCCGCCCGTGTTTCTATCTTGGCAATTACTTTTGCATTACTACCAGCGGTAACTAACAGTTTTTTGATATGATCTATGTCGTCGGCTGTTTGGACAAAACTTAAGGCTACATAATCTACATCTATACTTGCACCAAAAATAATATCTTGCTTATCTTTTTCGGTAATAATATCACCGCCAAAATCTGTATCCGGTAAATTTATTCCCTTCTTAGAACTTAAAACCCCACCGTTATCAGCCCTTAAATGAATAATGCCATCTTTTACAAGTGTAACCTCGGTTTTGATTTTGCCATCACAAAAATACATTCGCTCTCCGCGCTTAACTTTTGTACTTAAATCGTACTGAACAGGCAGGGCGCCTTCTCTATCAAAATCGGCATTATATTTTAATCTAAAACTCTGGCCTTTTTCAAGCTTAAAGTCATCGTCTAGCATACCTAATCTGATTTTTGGACCCTGCAAATCTTGAATAACAGCCACCGGTTTACCCAGTTCTTTGCTGGCTTTACGAATTAGTTTAATAGCATTGCCATGATAGTCGTGCGATCCATGACTAAAATTAAGCCTAATACCGTTAGCGCCGGATTTTATCATATTTACAACTTGGTCGTAATCTTCTGTGGCGGGGCCGTAAGTAGCCAAAATTTTAACTTTTTTATAGTGCTTAATTGGTACAGTCGGTACAGTATCGGTCATTTTTATACTCTTATATATTTAATTGCTATCATAAATATTATACCAGATAGCATATCTTTGTTTTTTATTTACCTAAAATATCCCACAT
The DNA here is from genome assembly GCA_025453305.1 of Patescibacteria group bacterium. Classification (GTDB taxonomy): domain Bacteria; phylum Patescibacteriota; class Saccharimonadia; order Saccharimonadales; family CAIOMD01; genus Prado157. Next base: position 5,517 of record JALOQO010000023.1, read on the forward strand.
TTGCTCAAACAACATAGCCTGTAAAGAAGCAATTCCACCATTATCTATGATTATACCGCTGGTATGTTTTGTTTCGTTTATTGTAGCTAGGGCTACTTTATTACCATATATCAGAGTATAAACACCCTTGTCAGCGCTAGGGTTATGCAAAATTCTTCTGGTTGCAGAGGGTAATTCTGCCGTAATCGGTTGGCCTAAGCCAATAATTTTAACTCTTAGCCCAAGCTTGTCGCGTTCACGGCTAAAATGTCTAAATCGATTGTATAAGTACTCACTAACCCTGGGCGATGAAATAGAATAATACTCTTTTAGATTTTGCCTTCTGGCGGTACTTAGCAAGTCTCTAAGTATGTTTGCCAAGCCCTCGTCGCCGTCATAATAAGATGCAAAACTTTTTATATTTGGTTCTAGCCGTTTTAGATCAAAACTATCAATATAATCATTAATACTGATGTGAGATTCTAACATTTTACGGCGGCGCTCATTTACTAGCTCGTGCAAAATCTCTGGATTTTGGGCACTATACTTTTTTCTATCGCCAGTCTCGATATATATTACTAGCCCAACACCTACTAGATTTTTTATAGATTCAAATACACTTCCCCTGTTTATACCGGTTATATCAGCAATATTACGAATAGAAGACTGTGGGTAATTTAACAGTGCCTCATATATCCTTTTATCACGATTATCTAACCCAAAAATACTAAAATCCATAAAAATTATTATATTGAGTGGCCTTTTTTTGTCAATTTATTTCGGCCATTTGGTATATGTATCTAAATATGCATATGTGATTATATTATTTGTAAAAAGGATAAATGTTTATGCAAAATTTTAATACAATTGGTAGCGGCGAAAAATTAAAAGTAAGTATACCTAGACAACTAATTGAATATCTTGTTAGATTAGCATTTGTGGATGAGGGGTTCTATGGCTTAAAAATTAGAAGTCTTTTGGGTAGATTTGTTTGTAAGAACCTTGCAGTATCATAAACGAATTCAATATTTACCTATTTTGTCTGTTATTATGAGTTTATGACATTATTTGTTTGGGATTTTCATGGTGTTCTAGAAAAAGACAATGAAAAGGCTGTGATTGATATTTCTAATCAAGTTTTGGCAAGTGCTGGGTTTAAAGAACGATTTACTAACGAAGATAACGAAAAATATTATGGCTTAAAATGGTATCAATATTTTGAAAAATTGCTACCTAACCTAACCCACCAAGAACATGTAGCATTACAAGCTGACTGTTTTAAATTTGCAGAGAATAACATAAATATACTTACTAAGTATATCAAGCCAAATAACCATGCATTAAAGGTTATTTCAGAAATCTCTAAAACGGGAAATACTCAAATAGTAATATCTAACACAAGGCAATCGGATCTGATATGGTTCTTAGACAGTATAGATATAAAAAGTTTCTTTAAAGACGAGTATATTATTGGTGTAAATGCCCATCAAACACATAAAACAAAGGTTGATGCTTTAACCAAGGTTGTAAAAGATTTACAGCCAACAAAAGTTGTAGTTATTGGCGATTCAGAAAATGATCTCAAAATGGGAAAAGCAGTTAGCGCAACAACATATTTTTACAAACACCCACACCGCGAACACGAAAACACAAAAAACGCAGATTATATAATAAAAGATTTACGCGCCGTACTTAAAGAGCTATAAATATTAAGTTACTTTTTTTGTTGCGGCAACAGGAGTTCGTCTCCCTGCTTCAATTAAAGTAAAAAGCCCTACCAATAGTAGAGCTTTTTGCTTTGGTGATCCCGAGGGGAGTCGAACCCCTGTTGCCAGGATGAAAACCTGGTGTCCTAACCGTTAGACGACGGGACCATAGTTGTTAATGAATTTAGGTTACCACTCTTTGTGTATAACCGGTGTAATATGTTAGGACAGCCTGGTGTCCTGCCACATTCTGCGGCCCCAGACTTATCTTACTACAAGCATAGCTTGTAATCAGAAAAGGTCTCTTGCAATCCGCCACCGGCGGATTTCACATTAAACGACGGGACCAAGAAGCATATTTGCATTATAAAAATGCTATACAATAATAACACTTTTATTTGCATTTTTAAAGTGTTTTTTTAGCCATTATCAGCATTAGCTTACAGCAAATTATTTGCTAAGCTCCGCCAACTGCTTGTATTTCTTCGCCGCCGCATCAGCGTTGTTGCTGAAAGTCAGTTTATTAGCTAAGAGCGGTCAGTCATTGCTCGCTTGTAGCTAATTAAATATAAGCATAAAAACATCTAAAATACTAGAGTTTATCCACATCAAAAAACTCCGCCCTTTTAAAGCGGAGTTTTTTGTTATTTGGTATCTGTTTGTTATAATCTTCTACTTATCCACATTCGGTGGCCAATGGCACCTAGTAGCGATACGCCTGTGAATAATCCAATTACAGATCCTGCACCAGTATTAGGTAA
>JALOQO010000024.1 GCA_025453305.1 Patescibacteria group bacterium
GGTGGTTTCTTTTTGGCGCAAGGAAGCGACTAAACTGCTTTAGTCGCGTGGGATTCGAACGGGCGGAGCGATGTCGAACCAATTAGTGAGACCGCGAGCAGGGCCCGAAAGCAAAAAGCAACGCTTTTTGACTTGTGTGTCGAAAATCCCCCTCCGTCAATTAGAGATTCCAGCTTGACTGGGATTTCTAATTGGTAGAATATTTAAGAACTCGAACCAAAACCAAAGACCCAAGTATCTAACATCCAACATCTATTTCAGGTATACTAACAGGTATGGAAAAAGAGTTTTGCAATAATTGTGGTAAAGAGGTGTTAACCACCGATAATTACTGTAAAATTTGTGGTAATTTTGTAGATGGCACAGCAGGAAAAGACCAGCCTAGTAAGATGGCAACATCTGCAACGGTTACGGTTAAACCTAAACAAGCAATGCGAGGTCCGGCAGAATTTATACCTAAACGGCACCTAGGCGCCGATGCGATTATATTCTTTTTTGTTCAGCTGTGGGGCAAGAGTTTTGTTTTGTTTATACTTGCTATGGTTGGGGCCGCATTGCAACCTTGGCCTTTTGCATTTTTTTTGGCCTTATATTTTGTAGCGGTATTAATAATTGCTTTGTTGATACATAGCAATTTTACATTTGAAATAAGTGATGACGGGCTTTTGATCGAACAAGGTATATTGCACAGGTACCATGTATCGGTTCCTTACGAACAGATTCAAAATGTTAATGTTGAACGAACTTTACTAGATAGATTTTTGGGTTTTTCAAAAATTAGTATAGAAACAGCCGGAGCGGCCGCTGTGGCCAACGGCACAATAAAATCACCCAAGGCAGAAGCTTTTATACCAGGCCTGCATCACGAAGAGGCAAATAGAATACATAATTTATTAATAGACGGAGCAGACGGCGTTCCTGGCGATTAAGGGGGTTATTATGCAACAACCAAGTATCTTTACAAAAATAATAAATGGCGATATTCCTTGCTATAAAATTTACGAAGACGACAAAACTATAGCCTTTTTGGATATCCACCCCATCCAGCCTGGTCAAGTACTCGTAGTGCCCAAAGTTCAGATAGCCGATTTTTACGATTTGCCAGACAAAGATTACCAAGAATTTTTTAAAACCGTACAGTTAATCGCTAAACATCTTAAACAGCACTTTCCAAATAAAAAAAGAATCGGTTTAATGCTTGAGGGGCTTGATGTTGATCATGTACACGCTAAGATATTCCCTATTGATACGGGCGAACAATATAGGAGCGAGCCTGATATGAACACCGAGCCAAATCATACAGAACTTGCCAAAATGGCTAAAAAGTTAAGCCTGCTATAAGTCGCGTAAAATAATGAAAATACAAATTATAACCGTAGGTAAAAGAAACAATCCCAACCTAGACGGTCTAATATCAGATTATAACAAGCGAATATCAAGCACTGTGGTGGTTAATTGGTTAATAATCCCCTCTAATTCGCAAGCCCAAGACAAAGCCAGGCTAATAGAGTCAGAAAACATCCTTGCCAAAATCAAACCAAATGACACAGTTTGGTTATGCGATGAACGAGGCGATCAAATTAGCTCTACTTCCCTGTCCAACAAACTACAAACTTTAAAAAACACCGGTATTAACCGGCTGGTGATAATTATTGGTGGGGCTTATGGGGTAGACGACAAGCTAAAAGACCGCGCAGACTGGGTTTGGTCTTTTTCTAAAATGGTTTTCCCGCACCAAATTATGAGGCTGTTGGTGATCGAGCAGTTGTACCGCGCTCTTCAAATAGAGCGAGGTAGCGGTTATCACCATGCTTAACTTGTAGTTAATTTAGATTTCCAGTTAGAATCAAACAGGTTTCCGGGGCAGCTTGTACCCTTATTGACATCTTTGTGTCCAATTAGTTTAAAATTATTGTAATTACCCAGGATTTCATTAACAGCAAAGATAGCTTCTGGGTTTGGTTCTTTATTGGATAGGTCGTCGTCGAAACATATGCCTATGCTGCGGCGGTTTATATTCCAATCGCCAGAATGCCAACCAATTGCGGTATCGTCTAGCAGTTTTACTGTTGAACCATCGTTTTTAATAAACCAGTGATAACCCCAAAACACTTGTCTGCCGTGATAAAAATGCCCCGACCACACCGGAAGGCCGCGGGTAGTTATATCTTTATAGTATTTTCTGCTATATATTCTTAGTAGCTGTATAGCGTTTAATCTTTGCAGGCGCATACCGGGTAAATTAGATGTGTGATGAATAACAACGGTATCTACTGGTAATCTTTCGTTGTCAAAATCTACCCCCTTTTCTGCTAGCCTTATACTGTGATTATTTAGCGCATCTTCTACTATTTGATAGGCTTGGTTTATAATGGCTTTTCTTTTGGTGTAGTCACTTTCTTTTGATGCAAAATCCTCTAGTTTATTAAATTCCGGCAACAACAACTCATACCAGTTGGGTTGGTTTAGAGCTTTGATCCATTTTTGTTTATCAATTTCCATAAATACTTAGTTGGTTACAACTGTGCCGTTGGTGGTATCGCCGTTTAATAAAGCTAGTATTTTATCTGGATCGGGCTGGCAAACTCCAATACTAATATTTTTATCAGACGCTAACGCCATTGCTGCTCTGTCCATAACATTGATATTTGGATTCGCCAACACTTCTTTGAATGTCAATTTGTTATACTTTGTGGCATGTGGATTTTTAACAGGATCGTCACTATATATGCCATCTACTTTAGTAGTTTTTACTACCATTGGGCAATGTAGCTCATAGGCTTGCAAGACAACGCTTGTGTCGGTAGTGAATCCGGGTTTCCCTACCCCACCGGCTATTAATACTACATTACCTGCTGTTAGTTTTGAATCTGCTCTTTTGTAGCTAAATCTTTCTACCAAAGATTCTACTGGCACATTGCTAAATAAATATACATCTGTAACACCGTCTTGCTTCAAAGTCTCGGCTAAAAATAACCCGTTTTGAATGGTTGCTAACATTCCCATTTGGTCGGCTATGACCTGGTTGGTAAAGCCGTTATCGTGTAGTTTTTTGCCCCTTACAATATTGCCACCGCCCATTACGCAAGCCACCTGATAGCCTTGGTTTCTTAAGGCTTTTAGAATACTTGCAATTCTGGTGGCATATTTGATATCAAAATTATATTCATCGGAGCCCAACTGTTCGCCGGATACTTTTAAGATTATTCGTTTTTGCATTAATCCCCCTAGTTATTAATAAATTATCTATTATTCATAGCCTATTGTAATACAATTAAAGAGTAAAATAATATTTAAAAGGAGCAAATTATGGGATTTATAGCTGTATCGCTAGTGGTGTTTGCATTTTTTTTAGAGCTAGCCTGGATAAATAAAAAGTTAGATGTAATTATTAAGAATTTAGAAAAAAAGAAGTAAACAACCCTATAAAGGCTACTTTTTAGTAAAAAAGTATATAAAACTAGCCTTATCGTGCTAGAATAGGTTGTAATGTCAGAGGTGGGAAAATCACAAGAAAAAGAGTTAGCCAATGCTATAGCCGCAGCCCGAAAAGCCGCCGGTTTTACTCAACAACAATTATGCCAGGTAGCTAATTTGTCTTATAGCACACTCGCTAAAATTGAACGAGGTGCAATTAAAACCCCTAGTGTATTTACCGTTGCTACAATAGCCGCCGCTACCGGTACTACGGTAGAGGCTCTAACAGGCATAACCACCGTCGCCCCTAAACCGGTTGTTACTAAAGATTACAAGACATCTAAAAATGGTGTAACTTTTGTGTTTTTTGATATAAACGGTGTGCTGGTTAGATTTTTCCAACGCGCCTTTACCCAGATATCCTTAGATACCGGCATATCACCAGATTCAATAGAAGCTACTTTTTGGCATCATAACGATGCGCTTTGTAAAGGCCAAATGACTTTGCAAGAATTTAACACGATACTTGCACAACGGATAGGTTTGCCAACAGCTAGCATTAATTGGAAAGATTATTATATAAACAGTCTAGACCCCATTAAAGAAATGATAGATTGTGTAGTATGGGCATCGGAGTACTATCATTTTGGCTTATTAAGCAACATTATGCCTGGCTTTATAGATAGTATGATTAGCAAAAAAATTCTCCCCAACCTACCGTACGATGTTGTTATTGATTCTTCTAAAATTGGCTACATAAAACCAGAACAAGAGATTTACGAAATTGCCACCCAGCAAGCAGGTGTACCGCCAGAACAAATTTTGCTTATAGACGATAGCCGGCCAAACCTAATGGCGGCCGAACATTTGGGCTGGCATGTGTTATGGTTTGATGGTTATCGCCCAGAAGAAGGCGCCCAACGCGTCAAAGACGCCCTGTCTTTTTAGATATTAGATGCTGGACATTAGATGCTAGATGCTAGATGCTAGATGTTAGATTATAGATGTTGGATGTTAGACATTAGGCAATAAGTTATGGTTACGAACTACGAAATACTAACTACTAAATACGAAATACGAACTACGATATACGAAACTGTTCACTGTTCACTGTCCACTGTCGACTGCACCCTGCACCCTACCCCCTAACCGTTGCTTAGCGATTCAAATGTAGCAAGTTCTTGGCTTAACTTTGCCAGTAGTTGTTTTTCGTGTTCTAGTTGGTCTTTGGTTTGTTGCACAACCGCTTTTGGTGCTTTATCTGTGTAATTTTTGTTAGCTAAACGCCGATCAAGCCGTTCTATAACGGTTTCTTTATCTATTTTGGCAACCCTTAATTTAGTTACATAAGTAGCTGCCGTATGTAGATCTATGTCTAGCCAACAGTCTAATTTGGTAGTTGTTAGGTGTAGTCCCTTGCCCGCCTCTACCTCTGCTACATTACCTAGTTTGGCTAATCTTTTTATTAAGTCTGCGTTATCGCTTAATACTTTGCTACCTTTATGATACAGGCCAGCTTTATGAATACCTAAAGATGTAGTAATTAGCCTTATTTCGGTGATAATAGTTTTAATCTCGTTAAATTCAGTGGCGATTTCTGTATTGTATTTTGGCAGTTTTGATCTGGTTTGAGCCATTAAAACAGTGTTATTTGTCCATTTTAGGGTTTGCCAAATGGTTTCGGTTACAAACGGCGCAAATGGGTGAGCCATTTTTAAAGAGTAGTCTAGTACTATGGCGAGTAGTTGTTTGTTGGGGCGCGATTTACTGGATTCTATGTACCAATCGGCTATGTCGTCCCATATTGTGTGGTAAACGATTTCTAGAGCCTCCCCTACCCTGTAATTGCTCATAAGATTATCTATATCTGATTGAGCTTTGGTTAGTTTGTTTAATATCCAATGGTCTTCTATAGATTCTGCTTTTGGATTTTCACATGAAAACTCATCGCCCAAAACAGTTTCACAATATCGGGCTATGTTCCATAATTTGTTACAAAAATTACGGCCACCTACAACTTTGGCATTAGTAAACGGCTGATTACTGCCAGCAGAAGTCCCAGTAATAAGCCCAATTCGCAGCGCGTCGCTACCGTATTTATCAATAATATCTAACGGAAACAGTACATTTCCTTTGCTTTTGCTCATTTTGGCGCCGTGCTCGTCTGTAATCATGCCGTGAAAATAAATACCCTTAAAAGGTACTTCATCTGTTACATAAAGCCCCATATTTATCATTCGGCTAACCCACTGGCGCAGTAAATCGGTACCTGTTTCCATAAGTGTTGTAGGGTAAAATTGTTTAGCATCTGGACTATCTGGCCAGTTTAGAGTTGCATATGGCCACTGTGAGCTACTCCACCATGTATCAAAAACATCGGGATCTCGCCGATAATTTTTGCCGTTTACAGATATAATTTCTTGATCTACCCGAATGTCGTATATCCAATCGTCTTCGTCGTCTACATTTTGAAAAGCCGGTATTGGTATACCCCAGGCAATTTGACGGCTAATGTTCCAGTCTTTTAAGCCCTCTAGATAGTTTATTAATTCTTGTTTCTTGGAGCCCGGGTAAAAAGTAATTTTGTTATCTTTGAGTGCTTTGATTGATCTTTTGGCTAAGGGCTGCATATCTACAAACCACTGTTTCATAAGCATTGGTTCTATGGTAGTGCCACATTTATAACAAACCCCTACCCTGTTTTTATAGTGTTTATCTATTTTTACAAGCAAACCCTTTTCTTGTAGCGCCTTTACTACTGCTTGTCTTGCATCTAATACCGTCATTCCCTCGAACCGCCCTGCGTGATGGTTCATGGTTCCGTCGTGGTTTATTACTCTTATTGCTTCTAGATTGTGTCGTTGGCCAGCTTCCCAATCGTTAAAATCATGAGCTGGGGTTATTTTTACTACCCCTGTACCGAATTCCCTATCTACCATTTCGTCTGCAATAACTCTTATTTCGAAAGGACCGTTTACGCCCTCTACGGTTAGCACTTTACCTACGAATTCTTTATATCGTTCATCTTTGGGGTGAACAGCTACGGCGGTGTCGCCAAATTTGGTTTCTGGCCTGGTAGTGGCAAGTTCAAAGGGGCCGTACTTTAAGTAATACAGTGGAGATTCTTGATCTTTGTAGTCTACTTCTATATCGGCAAAGCTTGTTCGGTGGGTTGTGCAATAGTTAACCAGCCTTTCGCCCCTGTAAATAAGGCCGTCGTCCCACATTTTTTTAAATGTAGCATAAGCCCTGTTTACAATGTTGCTGTCTAAAGTAAAAGTACTTCTAGACCAATCGCAACTGGTGCCAAAACGGCGAACTTGGTTTTCCATATTACCACGGTTTAAAGCCACAAAGTCCCAAACCTGCTGGTATAAACTTTCCCGTGAAAAATCAAAACGACTTTTGCCCTCTGCGGCTAGCTTTTTTTCGTATACTACCCAGGTTTCAAAACCGGCATGGTCGGCGCCGGGCAACATTAAAACATGTTTTCCTTGTTGCCTATAATAACGGGCAATTACATCTTTTAGACAAAAATCTAGGGCGTGACCCATATGCAGGTTAGCATTAGCGTTAGGAGGGGGTAGGGTCATGCTTATACTATCTTTAGCGGTTCCTTTTGCCGGGGTAAAAGCTCCAGATTTTTCCCATAGTTCGTAGATTGTAGATTCGTATTCTTGTGGTTCGTAGGCTTTAGAAAGCTGCATATTGCTCCTGATGGTTTTCATGTGAAAACTAATGTTTAAATAACTAATTCTTACAGATATTGTAGCCTGTTATATACGATTCGGCAAAGGGTTGATTTAGATGATAGATGTTAGATGCTAGATGATAGATGTTAGATGCTAGATATTAGATGTTGGATGTTTGATATTAGGTTATAGGTTACAATATCTATCTACGAAATACGAACTACGATATACGAAACTGTCTACTGTTCACTGTTCACTGTACCCTATATCCTAATCCCTATGCCCCAATAGTCAACATCTAACATCTAACATCTACCAACCCTTTACCTAGTTCCCAACCCCTATGCCCCAACAGTCGAAATACTAACTACGAACTACGAATCTATTACATAGAAAGGTTTGGGTTTATTGCCAAGCTGTAAGGGTCGGCTGGTGGTTGGTTGTGCATTGCCTTAAAACAGCCTAAAGTTGCAACCATTGGGCCGTTATCGGTGCATAGGGCAGGGGGTGCGTAGTTTATGTCTATTGGTAGC
>JALOQO010000025.1 GCA_025453305.1 Patescibacteria group bacterium
AATTTGATATTCAATTAATTTATGCTCTTGGCGGTTATCTGTGTAATACTTTAGTTATGATTAATAACCAAATTATCGCAAAAAATTTATCAAAAAATTTTAAATTTCCTATTAAGACCCCAAATTCTGGTTGGATTAAAAATATATTAAAACCCGATATTAAAGAGGTTGTTGCTGTTGATAAAATTTCGTTTACCATAAATAGCGGTGAAAGAGTGGCGTTTATCGGCCCTAATGGCGCCGGAAAGTCTACTACAATAAAAATGCTAACCGGAATACTATATCCCTCTGGCGGAAAAACTAGTGTACTAGGTCTGGATCCTACTACAGATCGAAAGAAGTTGGCTTACAAAATCGGAACGGTTTTTGGCCAAAGATCACAATTATTACCCAATTTACCATTAACCGATTCTCTAGAATTATATGGGGTGATGTACGATCTTGAATCGAAACAAATAAAATCGAGGGCGCATGAACTTATAGGTATGTTTGATATGGGTTCATTTGCGAATCAACCAGTTAGAAAGTTGTCATTAGGCCAACGGATGAGGGCCGAAGTAGCTGTCTCTTTAATACATAAACCAAAAATTATATTTCTAGATGAACCGACTATTGGTCTTGATATTGTAGCTAAAAAATCACTTAGAGATTTGCTAATCAGAATTAACGAAACAGAAAATACAACGATATTTTTAACTTCTCACGATGTAGGAGATATCGAATCTCTTTGCAATCGAACAATAGTTATTAACTATGGCAAGCTAATACAAGACTTACCCACCAAAGAGTTATCCAAGATATTTGTTAAGCAAAAGAATATCGATATTATCCCAGAAAATACTTTTCAAGATTTTCCGGATTTACCAACAGGGGTTAGGTATTTAACCAAATCAAAAAATAAAATAACTGTTACGGTTGATATCAAAACAATTACCGTTCAAGATTCTATAAAAAAACTTCTTGATTTATTTAAAGTAGACGACATTAATGTTTACGATACAGACCTAGAAACTATTATCAGGAATATTTATGAAAACAATTCGTCTAGGCAATAAGATTGTAAGAACACTTGTAAGGGATAGGATTTACTATCCTGATCGTCTTATTGTTGATACTTTTGGCATTATTGCTCGTTGTGGTGTATTATTGTTGCTTTATTGGTATGTGTTTGAGATAAACAATGGATCTATTAATAACACCACTTTCAACATAGCCGCTTGGAGTATGTTTTTATATTTTAGTTTCTCGGTTTTTAGACTTCGCGATATTTCAAGAGCTATAATGCAAGATGTACAATCTGGAAGTGTAGAGGTTCTATTTAGTAAACCCGTTTCATATCTCACTTATCGTATGTGGTGGCAAGTAGGAGCCGGTCTGTATCCTTTCCTTATCATATCTTTATTTGGATCAATAATAATGGCTTTAATAGTGGGTATACCCGATACAATGCTTATATCAATCTATATACCTACACTAATTGCTGTAATTATTTTTGGTAGCTTTTTATCACTTTTTTTGTATGCATTTGTTGGTTTAATATCTTTTTGGGTAGAGGACATAAATCCAATTTTTTGGATAGTAGACAAGGCGGTTATGATACTAGGCGGTTCTTATTTACCTGTTGCACTGTTTCCGGACCTAATGTATAAAGTTGCAGTATTAAGCCCGTTTGGCGCATCGCAATTTATTACTCATACGGTATACCAAACATGGTCAACCGAATGGTTTTTTAAGTTAGGTGTTCAAATTTTTTGGATACTAGTGTTTGCGATAATGTTAGCAATATTATTCTCCAAAGCAAAAAGAAAAGTATCGGTTAATGGGGGATAATATTATGTTAAAAGAGTTAAATTTTGCTATTTACGCCATCAAGAAGAACATCCAGAGTAGTGCCGAACTAAGGAGTAGTTTTGTTACCAATGTAATCGGTATGGCTATAAACAATACAGCTTTTATAATTATCTGGGTGTTTTTTGTTAAATCCGTTGGTGTTATAAATGGATGGACTGCGGTAGACATTATTGGTCTATTGGGTTTTGGCGCCCTGTCGTACGGGATCGTTTTTTCATTAGGAGCTGGCATAAGAAAGTTGCCAGATTACATCGCAGGTGGTGGATTTGATAGATTTATGTTGTCTCCCAAGAATCTACTTATAAGACTAGGTACATCAGCTTTTAATGCCTCTGCTATAGGAGATATAATATTTGGTTTTTGCTGCCTTGTTATATATGGCATTCTCTCACAGCTTAATATTCAGCAAGTAATCATGATTACATTATTAGTTATAGTTTCGATTACGGTTTTTATTGCTGCGGCAATTTTTGCTTACTCTACGAGTTTTTTATTTGTAGATGGCAACGCTGCCTCTAGTAGTATTTTTGAGTTATTTATGACTCCCACCTTATTTAATGGAGGTGCTTTTCAGGGGGCTACAAGGTTTGTTTTTACATTCATTATACCCTCGCTTGCAGTTGGAGCTTTACCGGTAGAAATTATTAAAAATATGTCTATAAGCCAGTTCTTCGTTTTATGCATTGTAGCAATAATTTGGCTATTACTTTCATTGAAATTTTTCAATTGGGGGGTAAAAAAATATGAAAGTACCAATTTCATGACCTTTTCTAGCTAGTATCAGAAATCTTTTTGTGCTGGTTTGTGATGGGTATTGAAATTAATCATCCAGCCCAAAGGTAAAATATAATCCTTAGAGAAGAATATTCTTTGGCTCATCTTTACAGCCATATGCCCCGCAACTAAAAAGTTCTCTAATTATCAAATTATAAAAACCGCCCCAAAACAGGACGGTCATTACATGGTGGGTGATGAGGGACTCGAACCCCCGACCTACTGAGTGTAAATCAGTCGCTCTAGCCAACTGAGCTAATCACCCACATATGCGATACCAGACAATTATAACACAACATCGTATAGTTTAAATAGATGCTAACTTACGATAAATAATATAGAATATAGATGATGCGCGAGTGGCGGAATCGGTAGACGCGCTACTTTGAGGTGGTAGTGGGAGTAATCCCGTGGAGGTTCAAGTCCTCTCTCGCGCACCAAGAATATACATTTATAAAGGGGGTTTTATGGTTGGTTTATTTTGGCTACTAGTAATTATAGCTATAGTCCTACTAGCTTTTGGACTAAAGGTTATAAAACAATATGAACGAGGCGTGATTTTAACTTTGGGCCGTTACACAAGCACTAAAGAACCTGGATTGCGTTTTGTTTTTCCGGTTATTCAACAAATGACCAAAGTTGACATTAGAACTACTCCTGTCGATGTTGCCGAACAAGAGGTTATTACCCTAGATAATGTAACGGCCACAGTCGATGCGGTAGTTTATTTTAAGGTAACAAGCCCAGAAAAGGCAATATTACAGAATGCAAACTATTCTGTTAGCACAAGCCAATTTGCTCAAGCTGCTCTAAGAGATGTAGCCGGCAATGTTAGTTTAGACGACCTTTTGAGTAAAAGAGATGAAATTAGTTTGCAGATTAAGGAAATAGTAGATAAGCAAACCGATATGTGGGGTGTAGATATAGAAATTGTAAAATTACAAAATATTGAACTGCCGCAAGATATGAAACGCGCTATGGCCCGCCAAGCCGAGGCCGAAAGGGTTCGCCGTGCTGTGGTAATTAATGCCGACGGAGAAAGAGAGGCAGCCATAAAAGTATCTGAAGCTGCCGAGATGCTAAGCAAAGTCAAGGGTGGTATAAATATTCGTACATTACAAACATTAGAAAAAATTGCACCAGAACCATCCCAAAAAACTGTTTATGTACTGCCTACAGATATAATTGAATCGTTCAAATCTATAATAAAATAGAGCTCTTATTGAGTTAAAGCTTCTTATTTAGTACAATAAATGGGCTAGTGTAGCTCTTTAGCTCAGTTGGTAGAGTGAGAACCGCCAGTGGCGGTTTGCAAGGCCGGAAACCCTGGGCACTAATGTGCCAGAGTTGAGGAGGGGTCGACCGCGATTCGTCCAAAGACGGATCGACGGGTGACGAGGCCTGAATCAGGTCCTCTGCCAATAGGTAGCCTTAGCCACAAAAGTGTTACAATTTAAAAAGCGTGGCTCTTTAGCTCAGTTGGTAGAGCAGAGGCCTGAAGAGCCTTGTGTCCCCAGTTCGAGTCTGGGAGGAGCCACCATTTTAGTATCATCGAACAGTAATCATTGATTTATAAAACTTTCTGGGACACAAGGTGAGCCTTGTGGTCACATCCTGCGACCCCAGAACTTCATCTATGAAAACAAGTTTTCAAGAGAAGGTTCTCTTGCAAAAAGCTACAAACTTTTTTCACCCAGTTCGAGTCTGGGAGGAGCCACCAAGATAACAACCAACTAAAAAGTGGGTCTGTTTATAAATAAAAATATAAAGCTTATGTGTTATGATAATATTAACTTAAATGCAAAACGAAATCATAAATTACGCCAAAGAGCTTCTTGGGCAGTATAACGGGGATATTAATAAGGCTATACAAGCTTTGTACGATGCCCAATTACCGACGGATAAGAAATTAAATATAGAATATGGCCCAGTTGTAGTTAGTGTTAAAGAGCTTAGTAAAAAATACAAAGTTGGTAAGCAAAAAATATCTGCTCTTAATGGTGTAAATCTAGAAATTAAACAAGGTGAATTTGTAGCACTAACTGGTAGCAGTGGTAGTGGTAAAAGTACGTTATTACAATTAATTGGCGGATTAGACAAAGCAGATAACGGAACGGTAGAAGTCAATGGACAGAATCTAGCAAAATTAAGGGATGCAAAGCTCTCAAAATTTAGAAACAAGACTATTGGTTTTGTTTTTCAGTTTTTTTATTTGCAACCATTTTTAAACCTAGAAACAAATGTAGAAGTTCCAGCTATGTTTGCTAGGCAAAAACCAAAAGACAGACATAATCAGAGTAATGACATGATTAGAGCCGTTGATTTAAGTGATAGGACAAAACATTTACCCCGTGAATTGTCGGGCGGGCAAATGCAACGAGCGGCAATCGCTAGAGCACTTATGAATAAGCCAAAACTATTACTTGCCGATGAACCTACGGGTAATCTAGACAGTACTAACGCACATTCCATATTTGATATGTTCGAAAAGCTAAGAAACGAATTTGGTACTACAGTTATAGTTGTAACCCATGATCAATCGCTGGCAAGTAGAGCAGACAGAATAGTTAGGCTTTCTGATGGGGTAATTGTATGATTTTGTTTCGTGATACTACTAAACTAGCTTTAACAAAATTAAAAATTAGAATTCCACGATTAATCATAACCGTTATAGTGGCGTCGCTACTGTTTTCTTTATGTATTTTTGTACTAGTTATTGTAAAAGGTGCAGTAAATAGTTTAGAATCTTTTAATTCCGAGGGCTTAAGCAATCGCTATTTGGTGATTGGTAATACCGCTGTAAATTTAAATATTTATAATAATCCAGAACTCATTAAAATGGTCGAAGATGCTCAAAAAGAGCAAATTAAACAAAAAACAGCAGAAGCAAAAAGACTTGGTATAGAATACGATCCTAAATCTGAACAACCCTGGGTAGAAACCGCCCCCGACAAATCAAAATACTTAATGGGCAATAGCCTAACGGTTAATAATATTATCGAAAATTATATTAGAAAAGATCAGAACCTAACCTATGAATATTTTAAGAAAACCGCTCTTTCTAACGGTGCTATAGATACATTTAGGGTTACCAATGAATTTGGTGGAGCATTTGGTCCAGGTGTGGGGCAAGGTGGACAGATTAAAGTTTTAAAAGATGGCAAAGAAAATTATAAATTAAATCAGGGTATGGGCTTTGACCCATTCGGTGTGAAGGGTTTTGCTAGTATAGAGACAACTAATCTAAGAGCTGTAGATGAATCTTTGCTTCGGCCTTTTACACTACCTGATCAAACATTAAAATATAGCGATAATGAAATACCGGCTCTTGTGCCGTATTCGGTAGCAGAAGAAGCCCTGGGCATCGCGCCATTAAAAGGCGATGTTAAACCCGATCAAAAATTAGCACGAATTCAAGAAGTAAGACAATTTATTGCCGGTAAAAAGATATTGATTTGCTACAGAAACGATACATCTAAGCAAGATATAGAAAAGGTGCTTTTACAAAAACAAGAAATAGAACAAAATAAAGGCAAAAAAGACTACATAATGCCACTTGTTATTTATGATCTGCCAAACCAGCCGTGTGGTCCTATAGTAATTACATCAGATAAGAGAACCAGTGAACAAAAAAAGCTGGAGGCAAAACAAGAAGAATTTGAACTTAAATTCGGCAAAGAATTACCAAAATCTAAAACACAAATAATAAGGATTGTTGGCCTCGTTCCCGATAGAGCAGATATATTTAGCGGTAGCATAAGCAGTATATTAAGCGGTGTTGTATCAACTAGTGTTGGAAGTGGCTGGATAACTACACTAGAAGTAGCCCAAAAACCCGAGCTAGCCGGTATAGTAACTGATATAAACAGCTTGTCTTCTCAAAATGTACAATTCGTAGCCGAATTGCCCGATGCGGAAACGCAAAAGAAGTTTATAAAAGAACAGTCTTGCGATGTTGGGGACGGCAATTATTTTCAGAGTCCTATGGGTTTTGGGGGATACGCATCCGATCCTACCCAAAAATGTAAAGACGAAGGCAAATATTATTTTTACACCGTCTATGGTAACAATGCATCGGCAATAGATGATTTTGAAAAAGGATTTTATAAATTCTTTAAAGTTGCCTTAATAACCATTGCAATATTATCTAGCATTATACTTATGGGTATAATGGCTCGTATAATTGCCGATGGTCGCCGTGAAACTGCTGTATTTAGGGCTATTGGCGCAACCAAATTAGATATATCACTTATTTATACTCTATATGCTTTAATAATTTCATCATTTGTTGCTATCAGCGCTGTATTAATCGGTTATTTGTCGGCTTATATTTTTAGTAATCATTTTAGTCCACAAGTAACACCAAACGCGCTTTTAGTGTTTAATAGTACAGATATTAATAAGCAGTTTACATTTGTGGGCTTAGACGGCGAAAAGTTACTACTGGTTATCGCAGTAGTTTTTGCATCGGGTTTAGTGGGCCTGGCGTTACCATTGTTGTCTAATTTGCGCCGCAGTCCACTCAAAGATATGCGCGACGAAAACTAAATCTGTTATTGAAAAATCAGCCCATCTTAAATATAATTGTATAGCATGCGGGTTTAGCCCCTTCCGTCTATTGACGGATCAGTTGTTTAGAGTGAAAACTGCCGGTGGCAGTTCGCAAGGCAATCTACTCTTCAAAACTTGTTTTGTAAGATGTAGTTGCGGGGTCGCAGAATGTGACCTTCCTTGCCCAAATTTAATTAGCGCTCTATAATAACAGGGAGAAAACATTAACAATATAATTATGCGGGT
>JALOQO010000026.1 GCA_025453305.1 Patescibacteria group bacterium
CGCTTTATCTGCAGAAACCAGCCTTACGGTACCTCCAGTTTTTGGCAGTTGACCAGTAGAAGAATATTTGTAATATTTGTAGTCTATTTGTTGTGATATAAACTCACTGCCAACCACAAATGTTGATTGAGCTAAAACTTTATGATTTTGGTTAAAAGTTGCTATAAATCTAGTTGGAGGCGAAACCCCATCGTGATCTACTTTTAGATATTGTAGCTCCCAGCCGTTTAATTCTATTGTATCTAACGACGAATTATACAGTTCAATATACTCTATTTGTGGGTCTTCGATTACTAAATCACTACCAAAACCACCTGTTTGTATTTCGCTAATTATTAACTTACTACCAGACTCTTCGGCCTCCACTCCAGATGGAAATAAAGAGACTGCCACAACAAAAATAATTAATATATAGATAAGTTTTTGTTTTATAGATAGCATTTAATTAATGTATACCCTTTACGCATTTATAATGCAAGCTCTTTTTTACACAATATCAATTTCAGAAAATCTACAATTAGTCTTGCGCCACATATAAATCATAATAATTATCATCATCGAATAACTTAAAACAATTCCCGTGGGTGATATTTTTATTTCTCCGTAAGCATATGGCGAAACAGACAAATAATTTGCGGTGGATGTCATATATTTTAATATCCAGTAGGTAGGTATGGAGATGATATCAGCTACAAATGATGAAAAATATGCCATCAATCCAGTTAGTGTGGTTAGCCCCATAGTAAGCGGTACTAATGGCAATATTAATAAGTTTGATATCAAAGCCAATGGTGAATATTGGCTAAAAACAACCGCTACAATCGGAAATGTCGTTATCTGAGCAGCTACTGTGGTAATAATTATCCGTCTTATCGCGGGAACATTGTTAACATCTCCCCAGAAATATCCATTTAACAAAGGTGCTAGAATAATTACCCCGGTAAATGCAGCAAAAGATAAATACCATCCAATATCGCCCCAAATAAAAGAAGGATTTATAATAACAGTTAAAGCCGCTACAAACAGCAACAAAACTACAGGATGCACCCGCCTGCCATAATACCAAGCTAATAAGCTAATTCCAGCCACTAATGACGCTCTAATCATAGTTGCATTAAATCCGGTTAACAACAAAAATAGCCAAATAAATAACAAGCTCATAATAACCGCAATATATCTTGATTGGTTTTTAAAAAATCGTTTAGAAAAACCAACTATTACAGTCAGGTGAAATCCGCTAGCCACAACTAAATGTATTAAACCCAGTATCATAAAGTTGGCCTTAAGGTCTTCGGATATGGTGTTTTTTTGGCCAGTAACATAAGCAATACCTAATTGGGCCTGTTCGGCAGGAACATATTTATATACATTGTCAGAAAAAGAGTCTCTAGCTTTTCTGGCTATATCACCTGGATTTGGTCTATAAATATCTAATAATTGTGCTCTAAATAAAGATCCCGACATAGTGCCAAAACCAGATTGTAATATTCCGCTAAGTGTAATGACATCACCCCTCTTGACAATTATTTTTTGGTCTATACTTGCCCAAATCGTTCCTGGCACGGCCGTACTCTGAATTGTGAGCTGATTAACCTTTAGCTTATAGTTACCACTTGGATCTTTGACGGTATCATCACTAACAGTACCCTTTATAGTGACTTTTTTACCATAAAAATCATTATAAACTTGCTGGGTTATAATATAATTTGCAGTAACATAACCCCCAATACACAACCCGACTACCAAAGATAATAATATTGATATACCGTGATTAGTTCTCCAAATAATAAATATTAAGCTCAATGCAATGATCAACACACCATTACTGGATAGCCATAAATAATTTTGGCTGAAAACAAATAGTGAAGACAACATTACCCCAATACTGGAAATAGCAATAATCCAAGAAATATGCGGTCTCTGCAAATATCTATATTTAACTATCATTGACTTAAGGAGCTATTTTCAATTGGTAAAAGCTGATCGGGACAATTATTTAAAATTCGTTTCATGGCGCTATGCTCAGCCCTGGTTACCCAAAGTTTGTATTTTACTTTTACAGCAATTTGTCTAGCTACATACATACACCTGTAGCTTTTATTTGGTGGTAGCCAACTAGCAGCATCTTTATCACCTTTTTCTATATTTGTTGGGCCATCTACTGCCAGCAGATTAAGAGGATCATTAGCTAGCTTTATCCTTTCTTCGTAACTAATATTTTGAGCTCCTTTTTGCCATGCATCAGAAAGAGCAACTACATGATCTATCTGAATATCGCTACTAGTTTGAGCTCCCCTTACAAAAGTTATCGTTTCACCAGTGTATGGATCTTCGGTTAAAATCCCACTGTGCACCTGACAATTCGTATAGTTAAGTTCGTCTTTTTCTAAATCTCTTTGTAATATTAAGTTGCGCAAATCACACCCATTAGCGTTTCCCCAACCCTCTCCAAACTGACTTCTGCTATAGCCTGTTTTTGGAGCTCGACCTTTTATATCTAATTTATCTAAAGCTTGCGTTGCCTTAATTGTAGTGTCCGAATAAGAAATATTGTTATATTCGGTAATATCATTATCGATACGGTCTTGTAATGCGGTATTTATCAAAAAAGCAACAGCTAACACGGATATTATTACCGCCATTGTGCTGCGTCGGTATTTAAAAGTGTCGCTAAAATTTTTATTTTTAAACATAGCGGTACTATATCAAATAATTAAATTATCTTTTAATCTTTTTCTTTTTATACAAAAATGCACCAAAAGCAAGCAAAAACAATACTGTCGCCCCAATAATATAATATTCAAATATTTCTGTTTGCCTATATTTGGGATTAAACGGCTTCGCTGGTTCTGCAAGACCAAAAACAGCTCCCTGCGTAGACGGTATATTAATGATATTGTTTGAATCTTTTTGTGGAATAGCGATTATTATATTGCGACTCGACACCGCAATTCTGTTATCGCTACTTTCAAAAATTGTTTCACCTGGGGGGTTAGTAATAATAGGGTCTTGTGGTTCTATAGGGCATGTGTCTGGGGTAAGAAACCTTAGCGTTTGGCTACCGGCATCTATAACTTCGTATAGGCAATCAATAGGCAATATTCTTTGAGTGTACTTTGTACTTTCTGCTTTTGAAATTATTGGAAACGATATAATCAAATTCAGCACTAGGGTGGTTATAATTAAAAGCTTATTATTGCTAACAATATATCTACTTATTGGCATTTAGCCTACTCTTTTGGCTTAGAGCTCTTAGACTTTTTTGTAGTAGTTTTATTAGCCTTTTTAGTGCTTTTTTTTGATTTATCCACGCCCTTAATTGGTTTTTTCTTACTTGCATTGGCTTTAGTCTTGGTGCTTTTAATTTTAATAATATCCTGGTTTGGCTCTTTGGTTTGTGCTGGTATATTTGGCAGTTTTATAGTTGAACCTTCTTGCAGAGTATAGGGTGCTTTAATGCTGTTAACATGTGCTAGATGGCGCCAATTAGTATTAGTTTTTTTAGCCAACTCCTGAATATTATCACCGTCTTTTACGATATATTCATGATAGATCTTGGCTTGACGGGGCAAAATATAGTATCTTCGTGCCAAATAGTATATCAAAGCCACCAACAACCCAATTACAGATAATATTATTATAAATGCAAGTGGTTGTGGCCAAATAATAATTAGTCCAGATTTACCATTTACGGTCGTATCGACAGAACCCTCCCCCAGCGTATTATCCGTGTTAGAATTATAAGAACCTGTCGCATGTAATCTTACTAACCCGCCCCAATATGGCTTTTTATATTCAAAATTGAGTTCAGTTACTGTTCCTGGTAAGGATGGGTATGTTCCTTCAATTGTTTGTAAATTAATACCACAAAGCCTTTTTAGGCTAGCAACTACAGTAGTGTCTAGAGAAACATTTCCACTATTTTTTAGCTTAACAGTGCCTATAATTTTCCCATTCTGTTCCCTAAGTGATACTTTATCTATTGTGAGTTGTTTATTAATCTCACCCGGTACTGTTATTGCCACTCTTATTGCAGACCTAAAATTAAGCGCTATGCCATTACCAACCGCTGCCGGAGCGGCATCTTTTTCTTGTATAGCAATACATGCATTGTGTTCACCTGGCTGCACATCTTTAGGTATAGTTACAGTAAAAGGTACCGTGGCACTGGACTGTTTAGCTAAGGTTATTTCGTTTCTGGACAGCTTAATCCAAGATCCAGAATCGTCGGCGGGCTCGGCTGCTTGCTCACACGCAAATGCCCCACCGCTAGAAACTACCGAATCTGTGGCATAAACAAGTATTGTTTTTTGTTCTTCTGTTGTATTGAAAATTTGTACTGCATCTTTTACAGACTGCCCGGGCTCTAAAGAATACACAAAAATAGACTTGCTGCGAGGATTATCGTCTCTGGGGTTAGCAGGGCGACCACCTATAGTAGCACTATCAGCTAAAGCCGTATTACCCAACAGTACAATAGATAAAAATAGTACAACTAGCAAAAGGCTAATCTTAATGCCTGATTCCAAAACTCTCATCATTTATAATTGTATACTAATTTGCGCCTACAGTCAGCGTCATTTGCAGGCTGTAGCTATCTGCGGGCTGTTCAGCCGGTATAGTTTGAGACAAACCAACATCGGTAAGATAGCCACGCCATATATCATCTGAACCCGCTGCCGCATTTAATAAAGTAACGCTATCAACAGCTCCAATCTGGTCAAAACCAGTTGATGAACCCTTGGTCACATTTGAATCTGTACAATTTTGACAGTCTGTAACTATACTACTAGCGCTTGGATTAACAGTAAGCTGACCTGGACGATTGTCTACATCTGCACCAGCACCATCACTACAGCCAGGATTAGTTCCGGTAGGATCATTAAAGTCATAATTTTGGGTTGATCCGGTATTTTGCCATAAAGCCGCTGCGCCACTTGTAGCGGCTAAAGAAAGGGTCCATCCACCATCGGCCGCGTCTGGATTAATTACATATAATCTTTGGGTATTTGTACCCAAAACACCAGTAGATGCATTTACGCCATATTGACAATCAAAAGAAAAGGTTTTTGCGCTAAACGCAACAGATGGCAGAGCTACAGGGCTTCGGTTGTTATCTAAAATGTCGGTTGCTAAAGTACCAGAATTTATTGTTTGGTTTAGGGTGGGCGTATTAGCCGCAGAAACAGAAAAGCTTAGTAAAAATATTAATGTTACTATTAATGCTACAAAAGATATATTATTTTTAATTCGTTGCATATGTATTTACTCCTATTGGTTAATTCAATACTACCACATGCTTATGCTAATAAACAAGAAACTTAGTTAACAATAATCGTAACCGTTAAATTCAAATTGTATGATCCAAGAGGTTGCTCAGCAGGTATTCTTTGCGATAAACCAATATTTGTAATATCCCATATACAATCTGCATCCGAACTGCTACTAGCGTTGGCGATTTCTACAGAGCCAATCACACCGTCAGAATAAGAAGATTGGCTACCCAAAGATATATTGCCAGTACTACATCCAAGCTCTGGGGTTACAGTAGCAACACTCGGATCTATAGTTAATTGTCCAGCATAAGAATCACCGTCTAAACCGTCAGCACAACCCAGTGGATCGCCCGAAGGATCGTTAAAATCGTACCTTTCAGTATCGCCAACATTACGCCATAATGCAGATTGACCACTAGTTGGGGCCACCGAAACAGACCAGCTAGGTATATTTGTTAAATTACTTACACGGATTTTTTGATTAGTTTCCCCTATTAAACCATTAGAACTTGTGCAGCTAAAACTAAATGGAGATGAATCTAACGAAAACGCAGGACTGCTTACCGATTGCCCATTGGTGTCAACGATGTCCAAATTCAATGATCCATAGTTTGGATTATTCCAAGCTGCATAATAGTAGGTTGTACCAGATGTATTCGTTTGCGCTTGATTTCCTCCCACCCTAAATCCACCTTTTACAAAATCAATTATTCTATCTACAGCATTTGCGGTAGCAATAAAATATTGAGATTCTCCAACTAAAGAAATAGATCTCTGAACAGCTGCGGCAGCACCACCTTTTACCCAAACATTTTCGGCACGCATTCCAGCAGTTGATATGCTTTGTGAGCTACCAGTACCAGTGTAACTACCAACAGAAAAATTACTGCTGTTTTTAAATGCAAAATAATGATATAAGTTGGCTGCAGTATTTACGGCTGCATTATTGCCGATAACATAGCCACCGTTCCCTATACTTTGTACCATACCGGCCGTAGCGGCAGTAGCGGTAAATAATAATGTATTATCGCCACTTAAATTACTTGGCCGCCATGCCCCAGCCGTTGCACCAAGCCTTTTTATAGTTATCATATCCGGCTCAAAATTTATGGGACTAATAGATCTACCGGCTATACCGTTCCCATAATAGGTACCAATCATAAAATCAGCCGAACCCGAGTTAGTGTACGGATTATTTGCTCCTCCATATGCCTGCCACTGATATACAACACCTGTTGTATTAGTTTGAGTAGCCGTACCTACGGTAAATCCATCGCTATCTATTGAGATAATACCACCGGTAAAATTGGTCGTAGCAGAGCCAATGTATGCGGTACTGTCGCCTTGCATCATCGTAGTTCTAAAAACACCAAGTTGAGCGGTATTAGCCTTTACGATTACTAAATCCGGTGTAAAACCTAGCCCGCTAACAGGGTTTGACAATCCCGTGCCCGTATAATTTCCCGTAGCCATATTAAATGACCCAATACCGGCACTTGGAGGGTCGGCTCCGCCAATTGTAAACCAATATATGGTAGATGTATTTTGGTTAACGAAATTAGATGAACCAACCTGAAAGCCATCATTTTGTAATTGCTGTATACCGTCTACTACATTTGCTGTTAAGGACCCGATGTAACTAGAATTATCACCATAACTTTCAGTAAAATTCATAACAGGATTACGACCTGTGGCTTGGTTGCTAGATGCATTTTTTACAAGCACGAAGTTAGGTGTATACCCAAGGCCTGTAATATTACGATCATCAGTGCCGTTGCCAGTGTAAGTCCCTTGCGAAAAACTGCCAGCCGTGTCCTTAAATGTAACATAATAATATGTCGCTAAATTGGTATTGTTGGTGGCGCCAACTCTAAAATAATTTGATCCAAAAGATTGAATATAAGCACCGGTGGTGTTTCTAGCGGTACTTGTTAAAAAAAGTGTTTCATTATTTGGTTCCGATGCCAGTCTAAAATTAGCGGCGACAGCCGTAGATTGCTTTACTATTGCCACAGTAGGCACGAAACCAACATTTATATCTCTAGGAGAAGCACCATTTCCCGTATATGTTCCTACGCAAAAATTAC
>JALOQO010000027.1 GCA_025453305.1 Patescibacteria group bacterium
CCTATTTTTGTTGGTATTCCATACCGTAGACCAACCCCGCCTTTTACGCTAAGATTATTTTAGTATGACAAATTCCAGCGGTGAACAAACGCCACCAGCATTCGAAGATACGGAGCCCAAAAGGGATATAAAACTGCCAGATTTTTGCTTAGGCGTTAACACGATTGATCAAATACCAGGTATCAGGGTACCTTTAATAACTGAATTAAGTTTATTTTTTAATGTTAAACCTTCTATTAACGGTGATTGGTCTATTACAGATTTGGGCTCATTAATCCAAGCAAGCGGTAGAAGTAAAGTATTCACTGATAATTTACCAAGATTAGAAGAGGCTTTCACAGGAAAAGACGGAGTTCAGATTGCAATTGAATGGGTAGAAAAATCAGGTTTATTAACCCCAGTATATAGAAATTTTGAAAACCCACAATTAGAGATACCCAAAAGATATGATCATGTCTTAATTACGGGTGGAGTTAGAAACTGGATGGTGCGCCGAGCGGTGCAATTGATTAAAATAAAAATAGAGGGTTCACCTATCGAGCATGTAAACTTAGCTAGCGGTAATAGAATAATGAAGCAAACAGAAGGAGATGATGTATTACCGGGAGACACAGAATCGTCTTATATGGAAAGAGTCATAATGCCTCTTTTAGAGGCCGAAGGTATTAATTGTAAAACTATCTTTCGTGATACAGAAAGTGGTAGCGAGCTCGCCGATGCGATTGTACGGCAACTAGGCCCAGGTAATTTATTAATAATATGTAATGCCGGTAATTGGATTAAAAATGGTGGACAAATTCGCAGAGCAGATAAAAGTCAACAATTAAAAATATTTGTAGTTAGCGATTCCATTCCGCTGGCTAAAAATGGTGAGCCTCCAGAAACCCATCAGAACCCGCTAACCGCCATTAATCAACTAGCGCGAAACCTACAAGAATTAAGACATTATTATTAAAAGGACAATCTAAAGTTAAGTAATACAATAATTCTTAAGCTTGCATATTTATTAAATATTAGTAGATAATGTCAATTAGTTTAAAAATAATATAGGAGATTATATGTCTACAGGAGAAAAACCTAGTAATCTTGGTGTTGTGCATGGAGCGAAGTTAAATGAATACTTAGTACACTTAAGAGCACAGAGACCCGAGCTCGCAAGGGAATTGCAAACTAGAATCGGAGTTATCGCTATAGGCGAGCTTCGAAGATTAGTTTACGGTCAAGATAGGGTCAGCGATCCTGGGCTGATATCTTTAGCATTAGAAATGAGTAGCCAAACCGAATCACCTGGTTCTTGGTTAGGCCGGTCTGCTTGTGCAAGTGTACCATTCGATACCCATTTTCCCGAGGAGGGCCAAAGTACTATTAATCCTTTATTAGTTTGTGCTAATTGCCCAGTATTGCCAGATTGCCTATTTGATAGTTTTCAGAATGATGGACATAATACACACGGAATGACATCTGCATTAAAACCTACAGAAAGAGCTATAATAAAAAGAGAATCACCCAATGATCCCAATCGGGCATATTCAGAAGCTGTTCGTGTCCTATTCGGTAAAAAATATCCACCATCTAGAACCAGAACAAATAAACCATTACTGGATAACAGCCAAAGATATTCACTTGTTACTATTGGTGTTCAAAAAATTATAAATGAAGATCCGGAAAAAGCGCACAAACTACTAGCCTTTGGAATAGAAAATTCGGATAAGGAGCTAAGAGCTGCGTTGATTTTGTTTGGTATTGCAAATAATCTTCTTGACCCAGATGGTGATTATGGTTATGATAAAAGTATATTAGCGTAAAATAAAACACGCTCGCACAAAATAAGAACAAATATTAAAAATCATATAAGAGGTAAACCGTGGATAGTCCGCAGCAACATCCGCGGCTATCTGTATATAAGCAGTATTATTCGTCGGCGTCCGCAAATAGCCAGGCGAATGTATCTGCAGTTGTTTCAGATGTGCCGCTAGTACCAAATAAAACTTTTGGCCCGTTTAGGCCGTATGTAAAGCCAGAAGTTTTTGAACAAAATGCTAAAACTTTTAGACGCTCCAGAGTAAAAGGGCGAGTTTTTAAGATATTTCTTATTTTATTTATTTTGCTTATTTTGATTGTTGCAGCCCTAGGCGCGGTTGGTTACACCTTAAATAGTAAATATAAAGGCCGTGCATTGCCTTATACCTATGTTGGTAATTTATCTGTTGGTGGCTTAACGCAACCCGAGATAAAACAGGTTTTAGACACCAAATCCAAAGAAGTAAGAGTTACACTTGTAGAGGCTGGCTTAACCAGGGATGTACCTGTTGATGTCTTTGGAGCCCAGTTTGACACTCAAAAAGCAAGCGAACAAGCAATAACAGGCTTTAACCCTTTTTCTTATCTACAAAAACGGGTTTTTACCGTACCAGCAGAAGTAGACGAACAATTTATAGATGGTTTTATAAGACTCTATGTGGCAGACAAACAAACCAAGTCAGAAAATGCTCGTATTATTAAAAGTAAAAAAGATCTAGTAGTGGTGCCAGAAATCGCTGGTTTTAGAACCAACACCGATTATGTAGCGCAACAATTAAGAGAACAACTACCCAAACTAGAAGATCCGGTTATAAATCTAAGTACAGTCACTGATAAACCAAATATCACCGCAGCCGATTTAGCTGGCGATATAGAAAAAGCCAAAAATTTAATTTCCGGCCAAGCGGGCGTTAGGGTTTATAATACCGTTATTAGGCCCAAAGAAGAACAAAAACTAAGCTGGCTTGATATAAAAGAAGTGCCGGGTACTAATGGTGTACAAATAATGTTTTCAAAAACAAAAGTCAGAGAATATGTATCGGAACTTGCACAAAAATATACAAATCCTAAAGTAGATGAAACAATCATTAATAATCCAGATGGTTCACAAACTGTTAGCCCAGGTAAAAACGGCCAAAAAGTAAAAAATCTAGACGAGGTAGCCAACAAGCTATATACGGCACTATCTAACCAACAAAATATAGAAGTAGCTTTTGAGTTTGAGCAAGAACCATATGTTGCCGTAGATAGGTCTAAATTAATTTCACCCAAGCTAGAAGCTCCGGTGGTAGACGGTGCTAGTAATAATTTACCTAATTCAAATCCTAGTAATTTACCTAATACTAATACTCAAACACAACCAGCCAATCCTTAATCTTGAGCCGAGGTTTTTATGTACATCGAGTTTAAATAGTTAATTACAGGTTCGCATCTTTTATCCAACAGAGTATACTGTTACTTAAGGAGTTTTTGCTGCGAGCTATGGCCGATAAGAAAAGATTAGTTTTAATAGACGGAAAATCTGTTTTTTACAGAGGCTACTATGCCATGCCCAACTTAAGCACCAAAGACGGTACACCTACGGGTGGTGTTTATGGCTTTGCAACTTTAAGCCTAGAGGTTATAAAGCGCTTAAAGCCGGATTTTGTAGCAGTAGCTTGGGATAAACCCAAAACCAATATTCGTAAACGGCTAGAGATATATCCGCAGTATAAGGCGGGGCGCAAACCTGCACCAGCAGATTTTTATGCACAA
Organism: Patescibacteria group bacterium; assembly: GCA_025453305.1. Taxonomy (GTDB): domain Bacteria; phylum Patescibacteriota; class Saccharimonadia; order Saccharimonadales; family CAIOMD01; genus Prado157. The sequence goes on from JALOQO010000027.1 coordinate 3,556, forward strand.
GTACCAATATTACACGAACTATTAGATAGCTTAGGTTGGCCACTATACGAGCTAGATGATTACGAAGCCGATGACATTATGGCAGGCTTAGCTAAAAAAGCAGATTCTAAAGGTATCGAAACAATATTAATTACAAGTGATTTAGACGCTCTTCAGTGCATTAGCGAACATACAAAAGTGTACGCTCTAAAAAAAGGTTTAAGCAATATAGAGCAGTTTCACCCCGAAAGTTTCACTGCAAAGTATGGTTTAAGCCCCAATCAATTTTTAGATCTTAAGGCCCTACAGGGCGATAGTAGCGACAATATACCAGGTGTTCCTGGCGTTGGAGCCAAAACCGCATCGGCATTATTGCAAAAATATATAACTTTAGATGGTATTTATGAAAACATCGAACTCGTTAGTGGAAGTATAAAGGAGAAACTAATAGCCGGAAAAGAATCGGCCTACTTAAGTAAAAAATTAGCAACATTATTTACAGATGCTCCTCTTGAATTAGACCTAAAGGCTATGGATGTACATAACTTTAATGGTAATAAACTTAGGCAAAATCTAGAAAAGCTCGAATTTAGAGCAATTTTAAGGCAACTAAACGATTTACCAATTAACGGTAACCATAACTTAACAATAAAAGATTCAAACACAACGGTAGTTACCGGCAAGCCATTACCTAAATTAATCGATGCATCTAAAGCCGATTTAAAAAGCCCAAAAGAACTTTTTGTTTATGCTTGTAGCCGTAAAGCAAATGGCATAGATCCGATTTGCGTCGTTGTTGGAACTAGCGAATGGGTAACAATAATAAATGCCAAAGACTTTATCGCATACAAGAAATATTTTTCTAAACCCCTTGTTGGATATAATATTAAATCTACTTTAAAAACCTTATTTATGTTGGGTTTAACAGATTTTATTGTGGGGCACGATGTCCAGGTGGGGGCGTTTATCATAAATTCGTTAGAACGAAACTTACAGCTTACAGATTTAGCAGATCAAATTGGCTTACAAGCAACTGATTTATATGATGTACCAGCAGAGGATATTGGTGAATTTGCCCCTGGTTATATTGCGGCTCTGGTCGCGCTTACAGCCAATCAGAGAAAGGAACTATCTTTAAACCCTAAACTATCAACTCTTTGCACCAGCGTCGAATGGCCAGTGCTTGCGGTGCTAGCAAAAATGGAACAAGCAGGTATATCACTAGATAGTGAATACTTAAATAAAATGGCAAGAATGTTGCAAGATCAAATTAGCGACATTGAACAAACTATTTATGGCTATGCCGACCAGGAGTTTAATATAAGCAGTCCCCAGCAACTAGCCAGTGTGTTATTTGATGATATGGGATTGCCAACCCATGGAATAAAAAAGGGTAAAACTGGCTATAGCACAGCCGCCAGCGAGCTGGATAAATTACGTGAACTAAACCCAATTATTGACCAAATAAGTTTGTATCGTGAATACACAAAACTTAAAAGTACCTATGTTGATACTTTACCACAGCAAGTTGCACAAGATGGCCGGGTGCATACTACATTTAATGTAACCGTGGCACAAACGGGCAGATTAAGCAGTGCCGACCCTAATTTGCAAAATATTCCTGTTCGTAGTGATTTAGGGAGGCAAATTAGAACAGCTTTTGTAGCAAGCCCCGGTTGCGTTTTTGTTAGCGCCGATTACAGCCAGTTCGAACTCCGTTTGGCTGCAGTTTTAGCAGGCGATTTAGATATGGTAGATGCCTTTAATAGTGGCGCTGATATTCATACTCGTACTGCCGCAGAAGTTTATGGCGTTGCGCTAGATGATGTTACAAGTGATATGCGCAGTAACGCTAAAATTATAAACTTTGGAGTTTTATATGGAATGAGCCCGCATGGACTAGCGGTAGCTACCGGAATGACCATGTCAGATGCTAAAAATTTTATTGATAGATATTTTGCCGCTCGCCAGCCATTGGTTAATTATATAGATAATCTTAAAAAATTAGCCAAGGAGCAGGGTTATGTAGAAACTCTGTTTGGCAGGAGACGGCCAACGCCAGATGTAAATAGTAGTAATTTTGTTGTTCGTGAAGCGGCCTTTAGGCAGGCGGTTAATATGCCGATACAAGGAACAGAAGCAGATCTAATGAAAATGGCAATGATCAAACTAGACCAAAAGCTTGCCGCTTTTGTGGAGAGTAGGAAAATGGAAACAGAAAATAGGAAAGAACAGAGCCCATTACCTATTACCCAATCCCTGGCCCCGATTGATATACCGCGTCAATTACTGCAGATACACGATAGCATCTTGGTAGAGTGCCCAGAACCCGAATCTATCAAAGTATCGGATATTATGAAGCAAACCATGGAGCAAATTTACCCAGAAATTGGAATACATCTTAAGGTAGATGTTAAAATTGGCAAAAATTGGGGCGAAATTTAGTTATATAAAACCTAAGAAAGGATTTTTATGCCAAGTAGACATGATAGGATAGCAATATTAGCATCAAAGCACGGAATTGATCATCTTTCAAAAACACCCGATTATTACGGTCAAGGTAATTATCATAGAATAACTTCGAGTAGTTTAGGAAAAATTGGCACCCGCGGTTCTTTAGTTATTGATAAATCTACAGGGTTGAGCGTAAATCCAGAAGGTGATTTATTGCCGGCACCTATACCAAGACCGGACGGTGGTTATTATTAATTGGTTTAGCTATTAAACATGATTCAATTTAATAGGTATTTTGTGGGATAATACTGGTATGGATATAGAACTTGAATGTAAATTTATAAAGCAGAACCACGATTTAATTAGAAAAAAATTAAAAGAACATGGTGCAAAATTAGTCCAAAAAGAACGGTTAATGGTTCGTGCAAATTATGATTTTCCAGACTACAGGCTATTTAAAGAACATAAAGCTTGGGTTAGGGTAAGAGACGAGGGTGATGTAGTAATACTAAGCTACAAGCAAAGCGATGATTCAACTCTAAAGGGAATGCAGGCAGTAGACTTACGGGTGGATAGTTTTGAAAGGGCAAATGATTTTTGTTTGGCATTAGGGATGATAAAAAAGGCCTATCAAGAAACAAAAAGAGAATCCTGGTTATTGGGCGATGTGCAAGTAGAATTGGATACTTGGCCATGGCTTAGCCCTTATGTAGAACTAGAAGCACCCAATGAAACATCACTAAAAAATGTTGCTAAAATGCTTGGTTTTGATATAGGTAAAGCTCTGTACGGAAGTGTTATCCCGGCTTATCAAGCAGAATACAAAATAACAGCAGAAGAAATGTCTAACTGGCCCGAATATCGCTTTGACCAACCAATGCCCGATTGGCTCAAGAGAAGAAAGATTTAAGTATTTATGACTACTAACAATAATAAATCAACAACTATAACGAGTCTTATTTACACAATAATATTTGAACTATTAGAACAAAACAAAGATGGTTTGCGATGGGTGGATTTACTTAAAATGATTAAAGAAAAAGATCCAACCCTGCACCCTAAAACAGTAAATGGCTGTGTCTGGAAACTAACTCAAAAATATCCAGATAAAGTATACAAGCCCAACAAGGGTCTATTTCGCCTAACAAAATTTAAGTAAACATAACATTTTTATGCACTAGGTCTTTACAGCCGGTGTATAATAATAAATGAGGGTATAAAAACTAAAATCTAAGAAGCAAAGGGCATCTTATGAGCATAGATACACTACATAGAAAAGGTAATAAAAAAGGTAGTGCG
>JALOQO010000028.1 GCA_025453305.1 Patescibacteria group bacterium
TCCAAACCAAAACACCAAAAACCATCTAAACCCAAACACCCAATTCATAGTAATAAGCTAAGACTAACTATCTTTATAACCATCTTTGCTACTGTATCTGTATTTGGTATAAGCTTTATAACCGGCAACCAACAACAAAGCGGAGTAGGTAACTCTCAAGCCTCTGCCATAGAACCAGCCGACATCAACAACGACAATACCGTAAATGTCCTAGACCTATCCTACATGTTAGGCAAATGGAAAACCACAGACACCCTGGCAGACTTAAACCAAGACGGCCTGGTTAATGTCCTAGACCTATCCAGGCTACTAGCTAAATGGGGGCCAGTAGCTACCCAACCGCCAGTTACCACAGACACTTCTTTTAGTTTTGTAACAATAACAGACACACAGGTGCAAACAATGGTTACCGGTGGAGTGTTTGATCAGCGAATGCGCTGGATAGCGAATAATAAAAACACAAAAGATATTAGATTTGTGGTGCAGGTTGGGGATTTGGTTAATTGGGATAATTGTGGCCCCGAATCTCAAGAGACAGATCCGGCAACTGGTAAAAAACGGTGTAATGCTCAAATGCGCGCCAATCATGTTTATGTTGCTGCGCCTAACTACGGTGACCATTGGCAATATGTAAATGCAGACAAAGGTTTAAAGATAATAGAGGCAGCAAATATACCCTGGATGTCTACTATTGGCAATCATGATACATCTGCTGTTGGCTGTGGCGACCTTAATTCACCAAACGGGGGTGGCTCAGCAATAACCGACTGTCGTTCAACTTACCCGCAGTGGGGTATACCTAGCGATATTACTGTAAACCAAATGCTTAGAAATACCATAACTTGGAATAAGTTTTTCCCACAGAGTAGATATAAAAATGTAGATACTATTGGATTTTATGAATCTGGTAAAAGCGACAATAACTACCAGACATTAAGTGCGGGTGGTGTTAAATGGATGATTCTTAACATTGAACTATGGCCTAGGCAGGGGGCAATAGATTGGGCAAAAAGCGTAGTCGCCAACCACCCTGATCATAATGTAATCGTTAACACTCATCATTATCTAAACGACGGAAACACTCTCTCTACAAGTAATGGTGGCTACGGAAATACTTCGCCACAATATTTATTTGATAATCTTATCAAACAGTACAGAAACATTAGATTTGTGTTTTCGGGGCACAGTGGATCTTTTGCTTTTAGAACAGACACCGGGGTTAACGGCAATAAAATATATTCAATTTTAGACCATATCAATGACCAGAACAACGACCACACCAGGGTACACGAGGTAGATACCGCAAATAACACAGTATCGTCAAAATTAATAATTAACACAAACAACCCAACATTAACCTATAGTGGCCGTGATATTAATATTACAAATTTTGATTTTGTTAGATAAGGTTTACTATCGAGCAATTTTTTATAAACTAACAATAAATTAGGCTATAATATGAATATGAATCCAAATATCACTATTCAAGATGTAAAAACGAAATTAACTGGTGCAATAACTCATTTTAACGATGAAATCAAAAAACTTCGTACCGGTAGGGCGCATCCAAGCATGCTAGATGGGGTTGTAGTGATGGCCTACGGGTCTGCTATGCCCTTAAACCAGGTTAGCAATGTAACGGCTCCAGAAGCCCAGCTTTTACAAATTATGCCTTTTGACCCTAATAATATTCAGGCTATATCAGATGCCATAAGAAACGATCAGGGGTTGGGTTTAAACCCGTCGGATGACGGCCGTGTAGTTCGTATACCTATACCGCCCTTAACCACAGAAAGACGACAGCAAATTGTTAAGCAGTTAAACGAAAAGATAGAAGAAACACATATTGCTTGCCGTAATATAAGGCACGAGGCCTTAAGCCAGGCAAAACAATCAAAATCCAGCAAATTGATTAGCGAAGACGATTATGCACGGCTAGAAAAGCAAATAGATGAACTTATGGCAAAAACAAAGCAAGAGGTGGAGTCAACCGCTAAGATTAAAGAACAAGAGATAATGACTGTTTAATGAAATTTAAAATAATTTCGTCTGCATTGATTTTTCTTTTTACACTTATTTCCGTAGCTTTACTTTGGGAATATCCTTTGATTCTAACTACAATCCTAATATTATTAAGCATAATTTTACTTACTATAGTTAGGGCTAGGTTAATAAAAAATTATTTTACATGCGCTTTTCTAGGGGCTTTCTCCGAGATAATAGCTATCAGGGCCAATACTTGGGAATATAATAGTCATCAGTTTCTCGGTATACCTATCTGGTTGCCGGTTCTTTGGGGTATAGCAGGGGTTTGTTTTGTATTTATTGCAAGATTTTATAATGAAGTTGTTATAAAATAGGTAGGTATGTCAAAACAAAGCAATATAATCCCCAATCATGTTGGCATCATACTAGATGGTAACCGCAGGTGGGCAAAATCAAAAGGCTTAACCCCAATGGACGGACACAAGGCTGGGTTTGAGTCATTCAAGAAAGTTTCTGAAGCTGGTCTTGATAAGGGTATAAAATTTCTTAGTGCATTTGCATTTTCTACCGAAAATTGGCAAAGATCTAAAGACGAAGTATCTTTTTTAATGAGCTTCATACAGTTTGTAATGAAAAAATACATCAATGAACTACAAGAAAAAAACATTAGATTTATATGGCTTGGTAGCGAAGACGGTTTGAGTAAGAAAATCATAAATCAATTAAGAAGAGCCGAAGATTTGTCTAAAAATAACACTAGAGCTACTTTTTGTTTGTGTTTTAACTATGGCGGTTATCAAGAGATTGTTGATGGTGCCAATAAGTTGCTTAATAATAATCAGGCTATAACTGCAGAAAATCTAGGTAGTGCGATTTACGGTGGTAACGAAGTCCCACCGGTAGATTTATTAATTCGTACATCTGGCGAGGAGAGAATTAGCAATTTCATGCTTTGGCGGGTAGCTTATAGCGAACTTTATTTTAGTAATAAATTATGGCCAGATTTTACACCACAAGACTTAGATGTTGCGCTAAATGAATATGCTCATAGGCAAAGGAGATTTGGCGCTTAATGTGGTTAGTTGTACTTGGAATAGTTTTATTTATTTTATTAATTATCCTGCACGAATATGGCCATTTTTTAGTAGCAAAACGCAACGGCGTAGATGTAGAAGAGTTCGGTGTAGGTTTCCCTCCAAAAATATACGGCAGAAAACTGGGCAAGGGAATTTTTGAGGGTTATTACACTGTTAATTTGTTGCCGCTGGGTGGATTTGTTCGCTTAAAAGGTGAACACGATGCTGATAAAGCCAAAGGATCGTTTGGCTCTGTGGGCACAAAGGCAAAATTGAGAATAATGCTTGCCGGTGTAGCGGTAAACTTTGTAGCGGCTCTGGTTGTGTTTACAATACTAGCTTGGATAGGTATGCCCCAGGTGGTGCCGAATCAGTTCACCGTTCCTAGTGACACCAAGGTGTTACGGGACGATTTTATTACCGGTCTAGTCGTATCAGATTCGCCAGCTTATAAATCGGGGTTAACAAGCGGAGACATAATTCGAACATTTGGTCCTAATACTATTTACACCCAAGAAGATATTCGAACTGCTGCAGAGCAAAATGCCGGTCAAATCGTTGAAATAACCTACGAAAGAAATGGCGAACTTAAAACAACTATGTCTACGATTAACACTACCGAACAAGCAATGCAAGCAGGTGAAAAGCTGGCTAATGAAGCTAAGGCCAAAGGTAGAATAAGCGAGGTAAATCAACAAACTATAGAAGATTATGCTAGTTATTTTGGTCTAGCCGGTACAAGGTATCAATTAAATCAATCCACTTGGTCGGCCCCGGTAGTGGCGGTTGGTTTATCTGGCCAATTTAGCTGGTTAACGCTAAAGGCAGTTGGTACAGCACTTGCGAATTTAGCTAAGGCATTTGTTGGATTAATCACCCTAAATGCTAACGAAGCAAAACAAGATGCCGCCAAAGCAGGTGAAAATGTCGCTGGCCCGGTAGGAATATTTGCTATTTTACAGCAAGGTTCGGATTTAGGTTTTCAGTTTGTACTATTTGTTGTTGGTGTATTAAGTTTGACTTTGGCAATAATGAATGCATTACCAATACCCGCCTTAGACGGTGGTAGGGCATTTGTGATGCTTACTTTTAGGGCTTTAAAAAAACCGCTATCTGCAGACTTAGAAGATCGCATACACGGCACCGGTTTTGCAATTTTAATGTTACTATTTGTGGTAATTGTAATTGTTGATGTTAATCGGTTTTACTAATGAAACAACTCGCCCCTTCTAAGAAAGAAGTTATTGTTAATAATACACAACATAATAAGAATTTTATTAGTTGGTCGGCTAGTTCAGCTATAGTAGTAGGTTTAGTAGCCTATTTATTTTCTCAAATAAGTATTATTATTGCGCTAGTTCTAATTTCGTTATTTACAGGCGATAGTAGCCTAAACGACGATTTTATAAATCAGCCATGGGTGAGTTTGGTTTTAACCGGTGTTGGTGCATTGGTTGTATTATTAATACTAAGCTTATATTTAAAATATAAAAAATTAAACTACACCGTCTTGGGTTTGGGTAAAATATCTCAAGCAAAATTTTGGATGGTGCCACTAGTGTTTATTGTGTATATGGCTACTACAGCTATGGTTATCGGCCTTACCAGTCTTATATTTACAAGTTTTGATGTAGAACAAGAGCAAGTTGTGGGCTACGACGGCGCAGCGGGCTGGCAATTAGTATTGGCATTTATTGGGTTAGTAATCATACCACCTTTTGCAGAAGAGCTGATGTTCAGGGGCTTTATATATCAAGGATTAAAAAACAACTGGAAAAATCTTGCGGTTGTTATAGCGGGTCTTGTTGTTAGCCCATTGTTGTTAGTATTGGTAGGGCCAGTGGCTGGGTCGGTATTTGGATTAGGTACGATAATTAGTTTATTGCTAGCAAAAATGAAACCAATTTATGGCGCAGCTTTTTTTACCAGTATGTTATTTGGGCTGGTGCATTTACAGTGGAATGTAGCAATTGATACATTTATTTTATCTTTTTTCTTGATATGGATATTTGAAAAAACAGATAATCTTTGGGGCAGTATTGCGCTGCATGCTTTAAAAAATGGCCTAGCTTTTAGCTTGCTGTTTTTGTTTAAAGACATAATTTCGTTATAAAGTTTAGCGAGTACCGATTATCTACTGTTACAATATATAGGTACTAAAAGAGAATATTTATGAAAGTATCCAAATTATTTACCAAAACAAGTAAAACCTACCCAGCAGACGAAGCGGCAAAGAATGCTCAATTACTAATTCAGGCGGGTTTTGTTCACAAAGAAATGGCCGGTGTCTATGCTTATTTGCCCCTAGGCTGGAAAGTTATAGAAAAAATTAAGCAAATAATCCGCGAGGAAATGGACGCCACTGGTAGCCAAGAGCTTATGATGACCGTTTTACAGCCGCAAGATATCTGGGAAAAGTCTAATAGATGGGATGATAAGATTGTAGACAATTGGTTTAAGACTAAGCTATTAAACGGTACCGAACTAGGCGTTGGCTTAACTCACGAAGAGCCAATAGTAGATGCCGCCAAAGCTTATATTTCTTCTCATAAAGATTTACCAGTAAGTGTTTATCAAATAGGCAATAAGTTCAGAAACGAAAAACGGGCAAAATCGGGGTTACTAAGGGGTCGTGAATTTATTATGAAAGATGCCTATACTTTTGCCCGAGATCAAGACCAGCACCAACAAGTTTATGAGCAATTAGCAGAAGCCTATCACAAGGTTTATCAAAGGCTTGGATTGGGTGATTGTACATATCGGGTTAAGGCCGATGGCGGTATATTTACCAAGCGCTATAGTGACGAATTTCAAACTAAAAGCTCTATAGGCGAGGATTTGGTTTTTCGTGTGCCCGAAACTGATCAATATTTTAATTCAGAAATAGCGCCATGTAGAGCTCCGCAAAATCAACAGACTACCCAATTATTACCTATGGAAGAACGAAAAACCCCAGGAGTAACCGGTGTAGAACAACTTTCTAAAGAACTAAATGTACCGGTAGAATTAACTGTTAAAACAATGATATATGTTATCGATGGTAAAGTAACCGCGGTTGCGGTAAGGGGTGATTACGAGGTTAACGAAATTAAACTAAGAATGGCCCTGGACGCAACCCAGGTGCAACTAGCCGATGAATCAACTGTCCAAAAAACAACCGGTTCGGTGGTTGGCTATGCTGGCTTAATTGGACTATCGTCAGATATTCAGATTGTAGCAGACGATTCAATAGAAAATCTTGTTAACTTTGAACTAGGAGCAAATAAAACAGACTATCATAATGTCAATGTTAATTGGGTTAGAGATATTGCCAGTCCAGACAAATTCTACGATGTTAAACAGGCTAAAGAAGGCGATATACACCCAGAATCAGGCAGGGTATATGAAACTTTTAGGGCCGTAGAGGTTGGTAATATTTTCCCATTAGAGACTAAGTACACAGACGCCCTAGACTTATATTATACAGACGAATCAGGCAACCAAAAACAATTAATTATGGGATGTTACGGTATAGGGGTAAGCCGATTAATGGGTGTCTTGGCCGAGCATTTTGCCGATGAAAAGGGGCTTGTCTGGCCAGAAGCCGTTGCTCCTTATAGGGTATATATTGTTCAGATCGGCGATAATCAAGAGGTAACTGGGGCGGCTAGTGATTTATACGAAATTTTAAATAAATCCAATGTCGAGGTTCTTTGGGACGATCGGCCAAAAGCCCGGCCCGGCGAAAAGTTTGCCGATGCCGATTTATATGGTATCCCTTATAGAATAGTAGTTAGCAGTAAAACTATAGATAGTGGTGAGTATGAGGTTAAAAAACGAACCTCTAGCGAATTATTAATGCTAACAAAAGACCAAATTGTCAATATGTTTACAAGCTAGTATGTTATGCTATACTACTACGGCTATCGTGTGACAATTTGATAAAAACATAGCGACATTACAGAGGAGAATATATAATTAATGAACAAATCATATAAATTAACACAAGCTGGTATAGACGAGCTTAAGGCCGAGCTAGAATCACTTATTGCTCAAAGACCAGAGATTACCGACAGGATTAAGTCTGCTCGCGAAATGGGTGATTTAAGCGAAAATGCCGAGTACGCTAGCGCTAGAACCGAACAAGACCGTAACGAGAATCGTATAAAAGAGATTGATTATATCCTAAAGAACACCGAGGTTATAAGGTTAGTAGGTACGGTAGAGGCTGATCCGGTTGCTGGTAAAATAAGCGATGAGTCACCAATCGGCAAGGTTTTAATCGGCAAGTCTGTAGGCGATATTGTAGAGATTGCCACACCGGCTGAATCTACAAACTACACCATAGTGACTATTCAGTAAATACTGATCAGTAAGTCCCAATTTAAACTATTCATTTAATATTTAGGTATAATATTGGCAGGGGCTTTAATAACTACTTTTACTAGTTTTAGCGAAATTGGGGCGTTAATATTTATTATTGGGCTAGGGCTAACTATAGTAAGTTTCTATTTTTGATTATAAAACTAAATTTTATCTAGAAAAATAAGATATACTAAATATCAATGGCTACACTAAAAGAACTAAGAGACGAACGATTAAGAAAACTGCAAGATCTTAAAAATCTGGGGGTAAATCCTTATCCCGCTAAAGCAAAAAGAACTCATAAAAATATTCAAATAGTAACCGATTTTGATAATCTACAAAATACCCCAGTAACTGTTGCGGGCAGGATTGTTTCTATAAGAAAATTCGGCAAGATTGCCTTTATAGTTATAAAAGACGATTCTGCAAAATTACAACTATTTTGGAAAAACGACGATTCCGACAACCCAGATTATGCAAAGGGCGAACTTAGTTTGAACGAAATCAAATTACTAGATCCCGGGGATTTTGTTGAATGTATGGGCAGTGTAATTAAAACTCAAACCGGAGAAATATCACTACAAGTTGATAAATTTAGACTATTAACAAAGTCGCTTAGGGGAATGCCAAACGAACAAGAGGGCTTTACTAACAAAGAAGAACGAATGCGTAGGCGATATGTTGATATAAATGTTAACGATAATGTTAAAGAACGGTTCATTAGACGGAGTAAGTTTTGGCAGGCAACTAGACAATTCTTAGAACAAGAGGATTTTCTAGAGATAAATGTTCCTATACTAGAAAATATAGCCGGCGGAGCCGATGCAACACCGTTTATTACTCATATGGATGCACTAGACCAAGATTTTTATTTGCGCATAAGCCACGAACTCCCCCTAAAAAGGCTGTTAGTTGCAGGTTACGAGAAAGTATTCGATATCGGTGCCAGGTTTAGAAACGAAAATTATTCAGAGGAACACTTGCCAGAGCATATTGCAATGGAGTGGTATTGGGCCTATGCCGACTGGCAAGACGGCATGGAATTAACCGAAAGACAAATAAGGTATGTGGTAGATAAAACATGGGGAAAAAGACAGTTCACATTAGCAAATGGCCAAGAAGTTGACTTTGGTCCAGATGGAGAACATTTTAGTAAAATTAGTTTTGTAAATGTATTAAATGATCAATACGGTATTGATGTTTTTAATTCTAGCATAGAGCAGATTGCTCAAACACTGAAAGACCAGGGCTTAGAAGTAGAAAAACAAGATAATAGGCAGCGCAGCCTAGATAAACTATGGAAAAAATATCGCAAAACCATTAGCGGCCCCGTATTTTTAGTCGATATTCCAACTTTTATGCAACCGTTAGCCAAAAAACAATCAACCAACCCCGATTTATCTGAACAATTTAATTTAGTTTTTGGCGGTAGCGAAATGTGCAAGGCTTTTTCGGAGCTAAACGATCCAATCGATCAGCTTGACAGATTCAAGGAACAACAAGCGCTAAGAGATGCGGGCGACGAAGAGGCCCAGATGTTGGACATCGATTTTGTAGAGGCCCTAGAATACGCCATGCCACCGGCTTGTGGATTTGGTTGGAGTGAAAGGGTTTTTTGGGCTCTAGAGGGTGTTACGGCCAGAGAAGGTGTTCCGTTTCCTCAATTAAAATACGAGATAGACGAAACCACAAAGAATACTTATCCTCAAATAGACTTTGAAATTATGTGATTTCGTTATGGCGATAAATCAAAACAAAAAACAGCTTATTGTGGTGGTCGGTGCTGGAGTAGCTGGGCTTGCAGTGGCATTATTAGCAAAACACAAAGGCTATGATGTAAGTGTTTATGAAAGTACTCCTACCTATGGAGGTAAAATGGGAATATTAAAATTAGGCGGAGCAGTTTTTGATACTGGCCCAAGTTTAGCTACAGATGTTAAAGTTATTGATAAGCTTTATACAGATTGCGGCTTAAACCCCCGTGAATATTGGAACTATGTTAAATTACCAGAAATTACTAGGTACTTCTGGCAAGACGATAAACATTACATAATGCCAGCGGGAATAGCTAATATAGAGAAATCTCTAGCTCACACTTTTGATACCGACCCGGTGCTACTACATAACTATTTGTATAAGCTTAAAAAAAGTTATTCAAAAAGCATTTCGTATTTTGTAGATAAGCCTGTTAGTATAAGATCTTTTTCCAGCCTTAATGCTCTGGTGTCTTTTGGTCTAATTGCACCACTTATGATTCAGGATTTACATCGGCGAAACAACAGATATTTAAGAGATAAGAAATTAGTTCAGTTATTTGACAGGTACGCTACCTATAGCGGTAGCAATCCTTATTTAACGCCTGCCTTGAGTATTTTGGCTAGTGGTCCAGAAGTTATTGGCGGTGCATACTATCCCGTAGGCGGTATGAGATCCATTGCAGACGGTCTTTACCAAGCCGGCAATGATTTGGGGGTAAAATTTAATTTTAATAAACCGGTCAAATCTATTGTGCAAGTTTCGAGCAGAGTAGAGGCGGTTGTTACTAAAAAGGGTGTTATTAAAACAAATAAAGTTATTTATGATGGCGATGCTAGGATGCTGTCGGTAATGCTCAAGAAAAAACCAAAACCCGCCAAGCCAAGCTCAATGTCAACTTCTGCTTTTGCATTTTATTGGGTGGTTAAGGGCGACTTTAAGCAGTTTGGTTTGCATAATATTTTATTCAGTGACGATTATCAAAAAGAATACCAGCAATTATCGGCTGGTATGATATCCCAAGATCCTACAGTTTTTATTAATATCACAAGTAAACTAGAGCCCGGGCTAACGGCGACCGGCACAGAGAACTGGTTCGTGATGGTTAATGTTCCTGCTGGTGTGGGCGAGCATCTACTAGATAAAGTCAGGCAATCGGTATTACAAAAGGTGTTTAATGTTACGGGTAAAAAACCCATTATTATAGCCGAAGATTATTTAAGCCCCAAAAAACTAGAACAAAATACCGGAGCATACAGTGGTGCAATTTATGGTCAGTCGGCAAATAACTTGTTTTTGACCATAAAAAAGCCTTCTAACAAAACAAATATTAAGGGCTTATATAGGGTAGGCGGCACTTCACACCCCGGTGGGGGCGTGCCTTTGGCTGTTCGTTCCGCTACAATAGTTAGTAAATGGCTATAAAAAAGCATATTCATGAATCTTGGCACAATAACAGGCAACTTATGGTTGTTTTTATTGTGGCATTTTTTTTATTGGCTGGGGTGGTGCAATATGCTGTTGGCTTAACTTATGTAATCAAATTAACATCTTTGGTTATTGCTATTATGACTGCTTTGGCTGTGATTTTTTGGGATGTTAATTACGGGCGCAGGTTGTTATTAAGCCTTATAGCTATAATAACCGGAATAGTAGTTGAGCTAATCGGGGTTAATACTGGCCTACTTTTTGGCGATTACCAGTACGGTACAATAATGGGTTATAAAATTGCTGGTGTACCACTTCTTATCGGTGCTACTTGGTTATTGGTAACAGTTTCTGCTTGGCAAATAGTTAGTTTTAGTAGCTTAAAATCCTATCAAAAAATATTAATTGCCAGCGGTTTGGTTGTTATGTTTGATTTATTACTAGAGCAGTTTGCAACGGCATTTGGATTGTGGGTTTGGGATAACGGAGTCATACCGCTGTTAAATTATGCGAGCTGGTTTTTTGTTAGTGTATTTTTACTTACGATTTATGCAAAATACTCTAAACAGGGTAATCCCGGCATATTCGGAAGCTTATTTGGAGCCTTTGCATTACCTTTAATGGCCATATTTTTTTGGCTTATGCTTTTAATAAGTTAAGAACCCGTAAAGCTACATTTTGACTATACAATTAAGCCAATGTTAAGATTATTAATATACCATCCAGTTAGTTATTAAATAGCAAAGGGGGTAAATTATGAAAAAGACAATCAAGAATAATGTTAAAAACCGCTACTTACAATGGAATGAAGACATGCGAATTTTACAAAGAATGGTAACTAAAAAAAGTGTGTATGCTAAAGCCAGGGTAAATAGTGTCGATTATCAAAGGCGGCCAAAACACTCTAAACGGTACTTTTACCAGTACGAACAGTATTGCTAGGCAACCCTTAATAAATGCCTAAAAATCACCCCTGTTAGTTGGGGTGATTTTAGTATTGCAAAATTGCTTATGCTGTGTTATAATAATAACTGTTATTAAAATATAAAAAATGCAGTACCAAAAAGATAAAAAAATTAAAAAATTATATAGTAAGTCATTAATTTTTGCCTTTTTTGTGACCTTAGTTATTGTACTAGGGGCACTCTGGTTTTTTTATCCTAGCAAACTAACCTATGGTTATGGTTCTGATAATTGCGTAACCAGACCAACTTTATTACCGGGGTTTTATAAAAATAAAGAATCTGATGTTTTAGTAGAATACCGGTCTGTTTATAAGATGGCTGGTAGGCCAGTTATGGCAAAAGATATTTGTATATTTTTAAAACAGTTACCAGGCGAAGGAGAGCAACGAGTTATTGCTGAATCATTGTTTGGCGTAAAATTATTATCCCAAAGGATAATTGTAAAGTCCGATTCCTATCCCAGGGTAACGGTAGAACAACAATCGCTCAAAAAAGTTTCGGTAAATGGCAATTTAGATTTCGAGCTAGAACAGCCCGACAAGTATTTTAAATATTCCCTAAAAAACGAAATTAAGGATATAGATTGCGAAAACAAGTTGAGCCAAGTAAGCTGCAGCCTAGAATCACTTAACTTAAAGCACGCCACTAACTACAGGGCAAAAGTTATCAGAACTTACGGTCAATCAACAGTTCCGGTTATGGCTATCGATTTTACAACTGTAGAGCCCATTAATATTATCGGGACATCTTTACCAGCCGACGGTCGGGTACTTAGCCGGCTTACAGAAGTTGTTATAAAAACAGATAAATTATTACAAGACCTAGGTGATATTCAGGTTCTTACTGGCGCTGATAAAATTGATATTTCTACAAAAATAGCCGGGAACGACATCATCATTACTTTGCCAGATAATTTGCCCAGAGAAACAACATATAAATTATTAATACCCAGTCTAATTGGTAAAGCCAAAGAATCACTTCCAGATCCATACGAGTCAGAATTTTATTTAACCCCTGGGCCTAAGTTGACGGGTTGGTCATTGGGCGATAGAAAAACACCCCGGGCGGGCGGTTTTGCTGTATATTTTAACCAAAAATTAGGCCAACAAGATCTTACTGGTAAAATCAAATTGTTTCAAAATTCAAATGAAGTTCCGTTTAGCACTGCTATTAAAGGTTCCTATGTATATGTTTATCCAAATGTTGATTTTAGTGCATGTGCAGAAATCAAGTTACAGGTTAACGGCGATATAAACAATAGCTATGGTATTAGCAGCAACCTTAACTGGTCAGCCACTAGCAGGGTAGAATGCGCAACCAGCTTTATTGTTGGTAAATCTGTTCAAGGCCGTTCAATTGTGGGCTATAGTTTTGGTAATGGTGCTAAAGAAATTTTGTTTATTGGTGCTATTCACGGTAACGAACAAAATTCTAAGGCAATATTAGACAAATGGCTGTACGAGTTAGAGGGTAATCCTTCTAGAATACCAGCCGGTACCAAGGTTACAGTTATACCGCTAGTTAACCCAGACGGATATGCCCGGGCAAGCCGTTACAATGCAAACAGCGTTGATTTAAACCGTAATTTTGGAGCCAACAACTGGAAAGCCGATATAACTATTCAGGGTGGATCGGTTATGGTAAATGGTGGCGGTATTTCTCCATTATCAGAACCCGAATCAAGCGCTATTGCCAATTACATATCTAGCAAAAGACCAGCCTTAGTTCTTACATATCATAGCCAGGGCAACATTGTAGAATCAAACGAAGCCGGCAATGCTAATAGTTTTGCGCGAACATATGCAAATATATCTAAATACGGCTATACACAGGGCAGTAGCAACGGTGAGTTTTTTGCCTACGATCTGAATGGCTCATTAGAACAATGGGCCTATGACAAACTGGGTTTGGCGGTGGTATTAGTAGAGCTAAAAACAAGATATAACGACGATTTTTCAAGAAACAAAGAAGCGATGTGGGCAATGTTATAAAGCTGTTATAAAATTATAAAATGAAACTACAAAGATTTTACATTAAAGATTTACATAATCGGTACGGGCCGATTGCTTTGGGTCACGAACTTTGGCTTAATGACAAAGAGATTGCCCACCAACTTATTAGGGTTTTTAGGGCTCGCCCCGGGTACGAGCTTATTTTATTTAATGATCAAGAAGAACGGCTATATAAAATTATTGAAATTGGTAATGATTTGGCTGTTAAACTTAGTTTGGTTACCGATATAGTTAGAAAATTGCCCAAAAAAGAGATTTACTTATTGTGGTCGGTCCTAAAAAAAGATAAAAACGATTGGATAATGCAAAAAGCAACCGAACTGGGCGTTCATAAATTTGTGCCAATTATCGCTACCCGCAGTGAAAAAACCGATATAAATATCGAGCGAGCTCAAAAAATAATTATAGAAGCTTCCGAACAGTGTGGCAGGGGCGACATACCAGAACTCCGCGAACCCTTATTACTACACGACGCATTAGAACAATATCAATATTTGCCACTGTTTATTTGCGAACAAAATGCCCAAAACAGTCAAACTAATCCACCAGATTTAGATAAAATAGGCTTGTTAATTGGCCCAGAAGGCGGATGGACAGATGCCGAAAAGCAAGATTTTATCAATCGCCGTTTCCCCCATATATTATTATCCGAATTCACCCTAAGAGCCGAAACGGCCGCTATTGTGGCGATAGCTAAACTTATGAACTAAGATCTAATAATCATCTGATACAATTAATTTAGTGGCATATATAAAAAGAAACTCTACTTATCAACCGGGCCAAACCGCACCCTACACTATTAGCCGTAGCAAAATAGAGTTGTTTACACAGTGCCAGCGGTGTTTTTGGCTAGATGCTAGGCAGGGAATCAAGCGCCCTAGTAGCCCGCCGTTCCAAATAAACAAAGCCATAGATGAACTTTTTAAAAAAGAATTTGACGGTTACCGCAAAAACCAACTGCCGCATCCAATAATGATAAAAAATAAAATAGATGTCGTGCCGTTTGATCACGAGCTAA
Organism: Patescibacteria group bacterium; assembly: GCA_025453305.1. GTDB lineage: Bacteria > Patescibacteriota > Saccharimonadia > Saccharimonadales > CAIOMD01 > Prado157. The sequence goes on from JALOQO010000028.1 coordinate 14,585, forward strand.
TGGATACCTGGCGAGATACTTTTAAGGGTATTAGAACCTTATATGAACCTCAAAATTTAGAAATATTTGGCGGGGTTGATGATATCTGGGTTGATTCTGACGATAATTTGATAGTGGTAGATTATAAAGCAACAGCCAAAGCTAAAGAGGTGGATCTTGATGCCGACTGGCAACAAAGTTACAAAAGGCAACTAGAGGTTTATCAGTGGTTGCTTAGGCAAAACGGTTTTAAGGTGAGTGATACAGGGTATTTTGTGTATGCTAACGCAATATTTAGTGGAGACAACTTTAACGACACTCTTAAATTCACCACAAAACTAATATCCCACACCGGATCTGATAAATGGATAGAACCAACACTGGCTGACATTAAACGAGTTCTAGAAGGGCCTATCCCAAAAACAGGCGATTCTATAATGGGCGGAGAGTGCGAATTTTGTGGATATGCCAAAAAGAGAACCGAGTTAACTCTAGATTATTTAAAAACAATTAAAAATAAGCACTAATAGGCGAGCCATCGATATAAACATTTTGTATCACCCATATATCGCCGGCATACTTTTCAGAAAAAATGTCTAAATTATAGTCACCAATTTGGCTAGCCAAAAGTGGGCTAGATTTACTTAACGGGAAACTAATTTGTTCACCGGCATTTCCGTTTTTTGCAGTATATTTAGTTACTTTATAGCCATCTGTAGGTGGCTGAAAGGAATTTAATAACAAATTACAGGTTTTATTGTTTTTACATTCCGACAGAGCCTTGGTTGTATCGCTAGTGTTTGAAACCTTGGCAATTTCGTTGGCCAGCGCAGGGCCCATCAGTGCATTAGCGGTTACAAAATCACCACTTTTTATAGCAGCAAAAAATGTTCGGATACTGTCTATAGAAGTTTTTGGTGGAGTTACATTTTTTGAAACAACTGGTGCAACGGCAGGGTTACTGTTGCCGGCTATCTTTTTGAAGTGGAAGAAGTCTCCGGAAAGTTTCTGAAGATCAGGATTCCTGACGGTCGTACAGGGTTTGTAAAAAAGTCCGATTGCATCCCTTTCGGCAAATGGATTGACAATGAACCCAGCGCTTCG
>JALOQO010000029.1 GCA_025453305.1 Patescibacteria group bacterium
TTCATAGAAAGTTGCTTGCTATTGAAAATGATTGTCATAAATGTAGATCTCAAATGGCAATTAAGTATGGAGTAAAATTTGATGAGCGATTACTAAACAAGCTATTTTCCAAATATAATGTTAAAATATAATTGTCAAGCTTTATTTTTGCAAATAATAGGCTTTTTGAAGATAATCGCGTCATTTTAAGTTACGCAATAATGACTTTAATTTTCTTAATTAATATCAATTAATATAGTATCTTTGGGTAAAACATCCTTAATAATGTCTCCCCATTCTATTATTATAATATCAGAATCCCGGCTCAAGTACTCTTGTAGTTCATATCCAACTATACCGGGGTTATCTAACCTGTAAAAGTCAAAATGATGTATTGTTAAATTTGAACTGTGGTATTCTTTTTTTATTGTAAAGGTAGGGCTAGCGACCGTATCGTAACTACCGGCACCCTTAACAATCCCTTTTGTTAATGTTGTTTTTCCACCACCAAGATCGCTAATTAGTTGAATAATCTCGCCACCCTTTAAATTTGATCCCAACATATAGCCCACTTTTAGAGTTTCGTCTGCGGTATTGGTAATTATTGTAATTTTCTTCATTGCTAAATTTAGCATAGACAAACAAAAAGATACTTACAAGCATTAACGAGTTTATTTATATATTAATAATCAATTTTATTACCAATATATAAATATGAGTTTATAATAAAAGTTATGCTTTTATTTGGTTCTAGTATTGTTGGAAGCGGTTTATTTAGCGTAAGAAGCTCTGGCAGGATTGGTGCGGTAAATAGCCCACTTATTAACCCCAATAATCTTCATATCGATGGGTTTTATTGCCATACACATAATGGGCAATATTCTGGTATTGTGATAGATCAAGTCATTAGAGCAATCAGCTATAAAGGTGTCATAATTGATAACCACGAGGATATCAGCGAACCAAACGATTTAGTTAGACTAAAATCTGTCATTGATATTAAATTTCAGTTAATAGGCAAAGCTGTGTATAGTGGTAATTCAAAAATAGGGAAAGTTATAAACTATGTTTTTGACGACAAAAGCTTGTTTATTATTAAACTCCATGTTCAGCCAAGTCTTCTTAAAAGTTTTGGATCGAGCGAATTAATCATAGATAGGCAAAGTATCATAGAGGTGAGTGACAGCCGTATAACAATATCAGACAACACGGTCAAAGAATCTCCAGCTGTTGGTCAAAAATTCTCTACCTCTTTTAATTCGGCTACTACTTCTGCGATATCAGAATAACTGAAACCTTTTTGTGATAAATAGTTTATTAATTTACGGTGTTCTGGGTATTTTATAAATAATTTCTTTGATTCTATTAGCTGTTTAATTCTGGTTTTTTGATTGGAGTTACCGTTAAGAGCTTGATCTATTATGTTGCTATCTACACCCTTTTGCCTTAATTCTAACCGTATTTCTCTGTTACTTTTGTTTTTTCTAAGCCTGTTATCTACCCACCATTTAGTAAATTCAGTTTCATTTTGATACCCCTTAAGTGCAAACTCATTAGCGATATTTTCAATTAATTGCGGTTCGGCACCCTTTCGTTTTAAATAATCAATAAGTTCTTTTTGGGAATGTGGCCGGCTTAAGACCCACTCCAGTGCCCTAGTCCTTATCTTGCCATCTGCTGATATTTTATGAAGCTTTTTTAATTCTTGATCGGTTATATCAGAGTTAGTCTTTAGTTTTTGCTCTAAGACTTGGTCTAGACTTAAAGATAACTCATATTTACCATCTACGAAAACATTTACCCTATCCTTATTCTTTTGCTGCGCCGTTAGTTTAGTTACCTTCACTACTATTTAAATTTCGCTTTCTATAACTTGTAAGAGTTGAGGAAATTCTTTTCTTCCCCAAGTACTCCCGAGATGATGACCGTTTTCAATCACGGTTAATGAACCGTTGACTTTTTGGCACAACAACTTAACATCTTCAATGTCACAGAATGGATCATCACTACCATGAACAAAATAAAACTTGGAGCATTTTTTCGTCAATTCAACTGGGTTGTACTGCGACAAAAATAGTCCATCAAACTGCCCTGGATCAACCCAGTCAGCATCTTTAGTCAATTTTTCATTCAAAAAAGTACTTACTAAAACAGAGGCCTTAACTTTTGGAAACCAGTCGGCTTGGAGTAAATTTAAAATTGTAGTTGCACCCGATGAATGCCCTATTAGTAAGTTGTCGTTAAATTCCCAGCCTGAATTCTTCACAAATTCTTCGTAAACTTTGCGGTCTGGGGTATGGTTGTTTGGTAGCAAGGGCGCAAAAACTTTATAGCCCTTAGCTGTTATTTCATTAACAAACCAGGGATACCAATTGGTTTCGGGCCCATCATTAGTACCATGAAAAAAGGCTGCTTTTTTCATGATTTATGCGGCAGCGGTGCGGACTTTTTTATCGATTTCTGCTAAAACTTTGGGGTTTTCTTCTAGATATTTTTTAGCCGCTTCTCGTCCTTGACCAATTTTTTCACCAGCATACTCAAACCATGCTCCACTTTTACCAACAATTTCGTGCTGGACTGCTAAATCTAGTGTTTCGCCCTCTTTACTTATGCCCTTGTTGTACATAATGTCAAACTCGGCTTCTCTAAAAGGCGGTGCAATTTTATTTTTAACAACCTTGACCTTTACCCTGTTACCAATTACTGACTCTGCAGTTTTTATCTGACTTATACGTCTAATATCCATCCTAACAGATGCATAAAACTTTAATGCATTACCACCAGTAGTAGTTTCGGGGTTACCAAACATAACGCCAATCTTCATTCGTAACTGATTAATAAATATTACTGTGCATTTACTTTTATTAATTACACCTGTAAGTTTTCGTAAAGCTTGGCTCATTAACCGAGCTTGCAAACCCATATGCGCGTCTCCCATATCACCATCAATTTCAGCTTGTGGAACAAGAGCCGCCACTGAATCTACCACAATAATATCTACAGCATTGCTTCTTACTAGAGTTTCTACAATTTCTAATGCTTGTTCACCGTTGTCTGGTTGTGAAACTAAAAGATTAGATACATTCACACCAATTCTTTCGGCATAAGCTGGATCTAAAGCATGCTCAGCATCTATAAATGCTGCCGTGCCACCAGATATTTGGACTTGTGCAACGGTATGCAAAGCCAAAGTTGTTTTACCACTACTCTCTGGACCGTAAACTTCAATAATCCTGCCCCTCGGTATCCCACCCCCTAGGGCTATGTCTAACCCTAAACTACCACTAGAAACGGTTTCTACATCAATTTTGTGATCTTCGCCAAGTTGCATTATAGATCCCTGCCCAAACTGCTTTTTAATTTGATCCACGGCCAGATCTAGGGCTTGCTTTTTGCCATCTTGCTTGTCGCCACCTGTTGCATTAGATTTATTCGCCATATTTAACACCTTCCTTTTAACGGCTTATTATACTGTATTACTAAGTTTAGTATATCAAATTTATTACATCTGTTTACTTGATTATTAAGTGCTAAGTGAGATACCATAAACTTAAGCATGAAAACAAATAATTTTTTTCTTTTGGGCATTGATTCCAACTATCTAAGGATAAGATTATGAGAGTATCAGACAAGTTAGTAGAATCACTACTGGTAAGCCTAAACAAGGTTACCCCAGAAAGACTAAACGAACTACAACAACAAGAGCAAGCCGAACACAAACCATTACAAGACATAGCCTTATCTGCGGGTTTGTTATCCGAAAAAGACATAACAATTGCCTTTGCCGAGCAAATTGATGTTCCTTTTGTAGAAATAAATGTTAAAGATATTGACAGAGAAACCCTACATTTAATACCCGAAAGAATTGCCCGCCAGTACAAAGTAGTAGTTTACGGTACAACCCCAGAAGGTATGCGCCTACTGGCAATGGAAGACCCAGACGATATCCAAGCTATAAGTTTTTTGCAAAAACAATTAGGAACGGATGTAAAAGTATCTATAGCTACTCATACCAACATCCTTCAGGCTATAGAACAATACCGCGAAAACATTAGCTCGGAAATCACCGAAATTATATCATCGGAACAAGAAGAGCAAGAGGCATCTGAATTTACAGAAGAAGACCTAGCAGAGGATTCACCGGTTGCTCAAACTGTTAATTTAATAATCGAAGGTGCAATAAAATCTAGTGCATCCGATATCCATATAGAACCCCGAGAGGGTTATGTCTTGGTACGATATCGAATAGACGGGATCTTAAAAGAAGTCAATAAATTACCTAAAAAAATGCAAGGTGCGCTAGTATCCAGAATAAAAATTCTGTCTAACTTAAAAATCGATGAACGGCGAGCCCCTCAAGACGGTAGATTTAAAATAGGTATTAATGGCCTACTGTATGCATTAAGAGTGTCTACTCTACCGATTACAGATGGCGAAAAGGTAGTTATGAGGATTTTAAACGAATCTTCAAAGGCATTGACCTTAGAAGAGCTCGGTTATTGGGGTTATAGCCTGGATATTATCAATAAAGCAATAATACAACCCCACGGTATGGTGCTGGTTACTGGGCCAACTGGATCAGGTAAGTCTACTAGTTTGTTTAGCGTACTAAGTATCTTAAATAACGCGACAGTCAATATATCGACCGTAGAAGATCCGGTTGAATATAAAATTCATGGCGCAAACCAAACCCAAGTTAATCCACAAGCCGGAATGACTTTTGCTAGTGGTCTTAGAGCATTACTTAGGCAAGATCCAAATATTATTATGGTAGGAGAAATCCGTGACGGTGAAACAGCTGGCTTAGGTGTGCAGGCCGCCCTAACTGGGCACTTGGTTTTTGCGACACTACACACCAACAACGCAGCAACTTGCTTACCTAGACTTTTAGACATGGGTATTGAGCCATTTTTAATAGCCAGTACCGTAAGAGCGGTGGTTGGTCAAAGGTTAGTAAGAAGATTATGTCAACATTGCCGTGAACAATTTAAGCCAGATTCGATTATGATCAAAAGAGTAGCTCAATCATTTAAAATAAACAATTCGTCTATTATGCAACAGATTAATAGCTTGGAGGTTCAGGCGGCAAAGGCAGGAATTGGCTCAACTACCAAGAAAGATGCCGATAGCTATGCTACTACAGCTAAAGGTATTAGCTATTTGTGGCAAGCAAATACAGACGGATGCGACGAATGTAACCACACCGGATATCGAGGCAGAATGGGTATTTACGAAGTTCTCGAAAACAATGTTGATATTCAAAAACTAATTGTTGCTAATGGCACAAGTGATGTAATTCAAAATCAGGCAATAAAAGACGGTATGATAACAATGCAACTTGATGGTTTAATTAAAGCGCTTAGGGGCCAAACTACTATAGAAGAAATTCTTAGAGTTACCGCAGAGGATTAGCAAATGGTAAAATTCGCGTATAAAGCAATAAATCAATCAGGAGCGGTGGTAGAAGGTGTTATAGATGCAAGCGCTAAGCAGGGTGCAGTAGATTCGTTAAAGAAACAGAACTTAAGACCACTAAAAGTATCGCAAGCTAAGAATTATGGATTTAGTAAAATATTTAATAAAAAAGTAAAAACTAAAGATATTACAATTTTTACTAGACAACTTTCTACAATGATATCGGCCGGCGTCCCCCTGAATAGAGCATTTTACACTTTACAAGCACAGTCCGACAATAAATACTTTCAATCTATAATTGCCGATATTGCTAAACAAATAGAGGGTGGCACAAGTATTGGCGATGCTCTTAAGAAATATCCAGATGTCTTTGATGATGTATATGTAAATATGGTAATCGCTGGTGAATCTGGTGGTATACTAGACGAAATCCTAAAAAGGCTAGCAGTACAACTAGAAAAAAACGAAACAATTAAAAAGAAAGTCAAAAGTGCCACTACTTATCCCAAGGTAGTTTTTGGAATAACAATTTTAGCTTTTATAGTTGTAATGAATGTAATAGTCCCCAAGATAGGTGGTATGCTTTACGAGCTCAACCCAGAGGCCGAGCTACCAATGCTTACCCAAATTATGATTAGTATTAGTGATTTTAGTAAAAAATATGCAGTATTCATAATAATAATTGGATTTATTGGTATTTATTTTATTAGAAAATATATCTTCAAATTGAGACCAAGCGTTTGTTTTGGGATCACTTTTTTGAATCATTCCTTTTGGGGTTCTAACTCTTAAGTCATAACCACACATTATTAGTTGAGATTTTTTTAGAAAATCTTTATCAAACAGTTCAAAAGACGACCGTAATAATCTAAGATCAACCAAGTGACTAATTCCACCTCCCCACAAAAATCTTATTTTTTCAGATGGTTTTTTATCAAAAATCCATTGTTGTTCGTCCAAATTAACTCCATTTTCAAGAACTGTTACATTTGGATTTTCTTCTGATATTCTTTCAGCAAATAAGGGCGTTGTTGTTGTTACGTGATCGGCTTCTCTTAATGCTTTAACTATAGCTTCATCAGCTTTTGTTTTTTTCCACATGTCATAATTTCCATGCGATGGGCTAAGTATCCAATAATCGTCTATATCATACACTATTTTAATATTATTACCCTTAACAATTTGATTGAAAACATCAAAAAATTCAGGTTTAGCAAATGGAATTGCTTTATTATAAAAGACAATATTATATTGCTTCATAAAATTAGGATCCAAAAGGTTTAATGTTCCATCTTGAAGCATTCTTATATCAATGTCGAAATCTGGATCATTTATTGTAAGATGAGGCATAAAATTACGATAATAACCGATCCCGTCCGTATCACTAGTTAAAACTAAAATTTTAATCATTTTTTCTACAATGCTTATTTTTTTTATATTTTTAAAATTTTCATCTGATTTTGATGGAAATGGTATATAAAATTTAATATACATATTATATAGTAAAAATAAAAAATGTTTATGTTGTTAACCAAAAATATTGAAATAGTAGTTTCTTCATCGGTTCAAATATTCATCTTTACACGTATCTTCAAACGAATAACATTGCATAAAATTCATTTACTATTTTTAATGAAATCAAATAAAATCAACCAACAGACAGTTTTGTACCATTTATTCAGATAAGCTGTTTATAATTTTTGCATGGTTTTCTTTAAAGAAAACAACCTTGCTCAGGCAGAAGAGG
>JALOQO010000030.1 GCA_025453305.1 Patescibacteria group bacterium
TTTAGATGTATTTTTATCTAAAAATATCTAGTTTTTTATAATAAAAATTTGTTGCTTTTAGTGTGTAGTCTATAGATTCTTTGGTGCCTGGAGACAATTCTAAATCATTAAGTTGATTTAAAGATACTAATTTAGTAAACGAATGGTTAACATTTATCAACTCTGCTGTAAAAATATGAGCCACCGTATGACTTACTAAAACATCATCGATAAACGCCCGATACTCCATGACACCTTTATGTTTTAATTTTTTAGGTGGTTTTTGAGTCATATATTTAATCTCTCTCTTAATGGCGTCTTCTATAGAAATATCATCAAAGTGCATCTTACCACTTGGTAATGACCATTGCCCAATAAACGGCTGTTTATGTTTTGGCCATAGTAATATCTCGTTATTTTCATTAATAGATACTAATTTTGTAAGCAATTTTGGCTGTTTTCTGGGTTCGTAGTTCTTTATACTTACCAGATCCGCAAATCTCATACCACCCGGGCTAAGTTTGTAGCCGCCGGTATTTATCTTTTCTACTAGACCCGCCTTAATAAGTAGTTTAAGGTGATAATTGTATAATGTGCTGTCTGTGTTTTTTGGTTTAATATCCCTAAATCTGGCGCTATTACAATATGTGAGCGTCTTTAAAATATGTTTCTGAATGTGGTGTTCAACAACTATCTGCATATAATTAGTATAAATCAATTTTAGTAAAATCAGACTATCTATAATTACCATTTTTTGGGGCATATTATTTAAATGTAATTATTAATTATTAATACTCTAAGGGGGTATAAAATGAGCGGGCTAGATGCTTTGCCTACTGCTGAATTTGGGACAAAATTAACAGCAGAACAAATACAAAGAATCTTGCTACAGCTTGGGGAGGTATCGATTGACTTATCTCATATAATAAGAAAGCCAAGATATCCAGATGGGACTAGAGAAACCGTTATAGCTCACTCATACATGTTATCTATTGTTGCGCCTGCCATTGCTGAATTACTTGGTGGTTACGATATTGGTATGATTGCCTTTTATTCTTTAGCTCATGAATTTGCCGAACTAGTAACTGGCGATACAGCTACATTTTCTATTTCCGATGAGGATTTACAACAGAAAACGCTAGCCGAAGCAAAGTCTTTACATAAAGTCCTGGATAGACTGCCGCCATTTTGGGCAAATATTTTAATAGAATACGAGAAACAGCATGATCCTGAATCTCGTTTTGTAAGAATGGTTGACAAGATATTGCCTGTTATTGTTGATATCCTGGGTCAAGGCGAAAGGGTTATGCGAGAAGATTATGGTATTAACACACCTGAAGAGCTAGATGAGGCATATGAATCATTATATATCAGATATACAGAAATGTTCCCTGAACAAAACCTTATACTACTCCATTTGGCTCGTGCCGGGTTGGCTAGGATATTTGCCGAACAATTTAAAAAGTCCGTCGAACTACAGGAGGCTTAATTATAATATGCCTGTATTAACACCACCAAGAATAAAAAACATAAATGGTCCACTTGTTTTCTTAGCTGGTCCCATACAGGGTGGCCCAAATTGGCAACAAGAGGTAATATTAAGAATTAAATCTATTGACCCAACTGTTAATATTGCCTCCCCTAGATTTATTTATCCACCGGAAACATTTGATTATTACAAACAGTTAGATTGGGAGACTTACTATCTAAAACTTGCGAGCGAAACTGGTGTTATTGCTTTTTATCTAGCCAATCAAGACCCTGTTAATCCAGGCCCCGCCACAAGACCATATGCCCAAACTACCCGTTTTGAGCTTGGTGAATGGGTAGCAAATCATATTTCAAGCGGTGGTAAGATAAAAATTGTTATTGGCATAGAAAATGGTTTTAGTAATGCTCGCTATATAAAATACCGAATCACCACCCAAGCCCCAAAAATAACAATAATTAAAGACGATATCGATATGTTTTGCTATGAGACCATAGAGTTGGCCGCTAATTGCTAGTATATTGATATAATATTGTATGGTGTAGAATTGAAGTGGTTATTGGGGATTGGCCAAGTTTGATACCCGAAGATGGCGGGTTGCAAGGAAGCTTTTCTGATTTGCTACTTGTTGCAAGTAGGAAAAGTTCGGGGGCGCAGAATGTGTCAAGGCACTGTGGTCCATCGTCCCAGGATCGGGGTGAGGATTGCCTGTGGCAGTTCGCAAGGTAACCTTCACTTGCAAACTTGATTTCATAGCAGAAGTTTCGGGTCCGTCAGCCGACGGATCGAATCCCTTTAAATAATCTTTCGAACCCCAAACTATAGGGTATAATTAATTTAGCCAATGGGGATTGGCCAAGCGGTAAGGCACTGGGTTCTGGTCCCAGGATCGGGGGTTCGAATCCCTCATCCCCAGCCATGAATGATATTCAGCAAATTTACTTCATATGTTAATTCCATGCACCGTATAAATGAAATCGTGGCGTGCCATACGACAATATTCAATAAATATTCATATTTTGTGTTAAAATTGTCGTATGAAGTTAAACAAAAGCAGTTCGTATGCGCTAATCCATCTTCTTAATGGACACAAAACAGCTTCGTCTATTGCGGAACATACCGATGCTCCTGATATTAGGTCTATTCAGCGTGCCTTGCAGAGGATTATTGACCTAGGGCTTGTGGAAAAGCATGGTGCAGCAAACAGTCCGAAATATTCACCTAACTTCAGCCAGATTATACAAGCCGATATACCGCCAAAACTTTTTGATTATGAAACACGTCCGGTGTCTAATTATAGGTTCTCATTAGTTGATTGGTTGTTTAACCAAACCCCAGAACAAATTGATAATTTATTTATTAAAAGTATAGCCCGGAGTACTCAAGATAAAGCAGAAATAACCCCTAAAGATTTAGAATATTTAACAGTAGAGTTGTCCTGGAAATCATCTGCTTTAGAGGGTAATACATATACACTGCTTGATACACAACTACTGCTCACCGAAGGAATTAGAGCTAAAAATCGCACAGAATTCGAAACGCAAATGATTCTTAACCACAAAGATGCTATATCTTTTATCGTTGAGAATCGAGAATTATTTACAGAGCATATTGAATTTAAGGCACTTGAAGAATTACATAAGATTATTGGTAATAATTTAGGTATTGATTCTGGGGTAAGAAATAAAGTGGTTAGAATTTCTGCAAGTAACTATAGACCAATTTCTGGGCAACAACAACTAAGAGAGCAGTCTGATAAGATACTATCGGTTATAAGTAGATCAAAAACGCCATACACGCGGGCCTTGCTCGCGCTTTCTCTCATACCTTACTTGCAAATATTTGAAGATGGAAACAAACGTACTGGTCGTCTCTTCGCAAATGCCCTGCTTATTTCATCCATTGGACGAGGCTTCAGTTTGCGTAAGGTTGATGCTAGAAAACTTGCTTTAGCCTATCTTACCTTTTATGAGTTTAGTAGCATGCACTCGCTTGATGCTATTTTAGCAAACGAGCTTGAATAACTAACTCTTCTTTTGAGGGTTCGAATCCCTCATCCCCAGCCAAGTATTGCACCGAAGGAGACCTTTTGGCTCAAGATCAAATTATTAGAGACGATGTAGTTTCATACCGTGAGATGTGTGATATTGAAAATGTTCAGACTCTTCAACGTGGTATGAACTTTAGACTAAATCCTAATTATTCAGTTCTGTTAATGTCTCATCGATCGAACGCCCCATATACAGATCGAATTCATGATGACGGTGTCACCATCGAGTATGAAGGGCATGATGTTTCTAGAAAGTCATACAATCACAATCCGAAGTTTGAAGATCAGGCCGATATTTTACCATCTGGAAAGTTAACTCAAAACGGATTGTTCATTAATGCTGCCGAAAATTACAAAAAAGGTAAGTCTAACCCCGAACAAGTCAAAATATACGAAAAAGTATTACCAGGTGTTTGGTCACTAAAAGGGATTTTTGAACTAATAGACTACAAAATAGTTTTTGATAATGGTCGGAACGTATATAGATTTATTTTGCGTCTTTCAAAAGATCAAAAAATTAATGTTGAGGCAAATTCTCAAAATATTGAGCATACCAGGGTGATCCCCAGTAAAGTTAAGCAAGAAGTATGGAAAAGGGATAATGGACAATGTGTATTATGCGGATCGAAAGATAATTTGCACTTTGATCATGAATTACCCTTTTCTAAGGGTGGTACGAGCTTAACCTCAAAAAACGTTAGACTTCTTTGCATGAAGCATAATCTCCAAAAATCTGCCAAAATAGAATAAATCTAGACCACAGAGCTCAGCCATGAAAACTAACAGAGGTGATAAATGCACATTATAGTGCATTTTTTGTTTTATTTAGTAAGCCTAACCCTGTTAATTGGGGTTCGAATCTCCCATCCCTATTGCGAATCAATAATTTAGCTTACAACCTCCGTGTGCTTCAAGCCGTTTTTTTCCATTTATGTGCTAAATAGTGGATAATGAACATATGGACTCAGTTAAACAAATACTACAAAATGTTAGATATGCGACCATTTCAACGGTTGACGATTCACCATTGCCCTGGGCTGCACCAGTTTGGTATGTATTTGACAATGCTTTAAATATTTATTGGTGGTCGCCTGTAGAATCTATACATTCACAAAATATCTTAAATAATGGAAACATTTATATTACCATATTTGATTCGACTTTACCTGAAGGCAAAGGAATTGGTGTTTATATGAAAGCTGATGCTACTAAATTGCCCGCAGAAGAGACCGAAGATGTTATTAAGATTTACAATGCTTCAACAACAATCTATAAGTTAAATATGAATAATTGCAGTGGTGATGCTCCGACCAGACTATATAAAGCAACGCCCAAACAGCTCTGGATCAATGACGGTGAAACCCAGAACGGTTTTTGGGTAGATATCCGAAAAGAAATACCTTTCAGTAAACAAATCGAAAGCTAACCTATCTTTATAAATGGCTCAACTTAATTTCCATAATAGAATCAATTTTGACGGAAAACTATCGGATTTAATCAATGAAATATCTGATATATATTATTTAGGTAAAGTTAACTCTTTTAGAGTTATTGAGATTGGATTTGAGGATTTTAACATAAAGCTCATAACTACAAAGGGTGAGTATGTTATCAAGATATTCTCTAAAGGCCGAACTATTGCTCAAGTTAAACGATATGTTGAGACTATTAAAATGGCGCTTAGTTGTGGGGTTAATCACCCAAAGCTTATAAGTATTCATAGTGGAGAGTTTTTATTTGCAAAAACTCGGGATCTTCAGTTGATAGTTATGGAATATGTGAGGGGTTCGACTTTCTATGATTTATCCCGTACACCCAATAAAGACGAGCTAATGTTGATATGTACTGAGGCGGTAAAAATAAACTCAATGCAGTATGAACCAGAATATATTTTTGACTCTTGGGCTATCCCTAATATGAAGTGGATGTATAAAAAGACTAAGGATCACTTAAGCGCAGAGGGGCTATACTTAGTAAAAAAAGCTTTTAGTTTATATAATTCGATACCGCTAAATGCCCTGCCTAGATGCTTCGTACATGGCGATCTCACGAAAACTAATTTAATAGCTGGTAATGATCATAAAGTATATGTCTTGGACTTTGCCGTTGCCAATGTGTATCCTCGCATACAAGAGCTTGCTGTAATGGTAGCTAACCTTATGTTCGATGAAAAAGCAGAAAGCACAATGTCACTTAGGGAAAAGGTTGATTTAGTCGTCAATACTTACATTGGTGCTGGTGGAAACCTGGCCCAAATCGAAATAGACAACCTTATGAATTATGTTTTGCCTGGTGCTGCTATGGAATATATTGGTAGCGTCAACGAACGAATCATTGGCGATACAAGCCAAGAAATACAATATTGGGAAAAGCTCGGCCTTGATACCCTGCGCGAAGCACTAGGCTAAGACAACTAAATTTCAACTATAAATGATTTGTTATTGATGTAAAACTAATGATTATTAATATTATTTCTAAATGTATTAAATTTTACAGCTACTTAAATATACTTCCAGTTACAATAACATAGTAATTAATAAGCGGAGGTAAAGTATGGTAAATTACGACGACATTAAAGATGAAGCAAAAGATAAATTACACCAAGGTAATGAAAAGCTAGAAAACACTAAAGATCGCCTGTTTGGTAAGGACCAAAATGGCGATGATGATTTGTATGATGATAATCAGGATGGTATGAATCCAAACGAGCCCTAAATTAAAGATACCATTACGCTATTGATATAGTGATTTGGAGTGAATGAATGTTTCTTGCATATACGCCAGTGGTTGGCATAATGTTGTTAATACCATATTTCTAAATTTATATGTTAATTTGTTTTCTAGCGATTGAAGTAACCCTAAGTTGGGTTTACGAAAAAAGAAACCATAAGTTTAAAAGTAAGATTTATTACTGATATTTTGGTATTAAAAACTTATAAATATAACTATTAACTTTATCGGGGGATCATATGGCTCAATCAAAATCTATAATGTCACCAGTATTATTTTTAATAGGTATTACTATAGGATCAGCAATCACCGCTCTGGTCACATCTAAAAAAGCTAGCACTATTGGTCAAGGTATTAAAAATAAAGCACAGAAAATGAAAGAATCCGCGACACATAGAGAATCGTCTACATCTCAAAACGATGTAGATAATCGATTACCTTCGCCAAATACAAATACTACAAAATCAAATAATATTTCTCCTAAAAAATAGCCCGCATTAAGTGAAAGATCCTTATTACCCAGTCTATGAGGGAGTGCTCAACATGAACTGATATCTCTATTTATAAAAGATATAGTCTTTTTATTGTTAAGTAAATTTTATTAAGAACACATATAGTAATGGGCCTAAAAAATATAAGCCTCAATTGGAGGCTTATATTAATATCAAAGTTCGAAATGTCTATTTGGAACAGCCCATGCCGCCGTCAAAGCCGCCAGGGAATTTCAAATCTCCAAGGTTACCCGTTGATGGACCGGTTTTTACTTGGCCCGGTGCTATATATTTGTGCTGCCAGCTCTCTATTTGTGAAGAGCATTTGCCAAAATTTATATCGGCTGCAAATACCTCAGAGCTAGCGGTAA
>JALOQO010000031.1 GCA_025453305.1 Patescibacteria group bacterium
CACGCTGCTGCTCGAAGGTGGAGATCACCCATAACGGGAAACCAAACAGGTTTGCACTTTACGATACTGGAATGGCGGTTGCAAATCTGTCGCTTCAGGCAATGGCATTTGATATTTATATTCATCAGATGGGTGGTTACTCTGTTGAAAAAGTACGTGAATATTTCAGGCTTGCGGATGATGTTGAACCTGTATCTGTTATGGCAGCCGGGTTTCTTGGAGATGGTAATGAATTACCCCCTGATATATTGAAGAAGGATGAACACCGACGCCCCCGTAAAGGTGTAAATGATTATACTTTCAAAGACAAAATCTATAATATATACATCTGTAATTACGATTATTGGTATTGGAGCAGTATTGCTCAAATATTATGTAGGCCACTAATCGTATATTATTGCAATTTTATAATTTTTCATAAAATTTATATTAATTATATATCTAATTATATGTTCTATTCAGTATATTATGCTAAGTTTGCGCCATAACATTAGCTAGGTGTTTTTGTTCTTCTTGATTGGACATTAGTTTTATATCTAGTGTTTTTGCTAGATCTTCTATACACTGTAGAGTTTTAGAAATATGTTTATCGCTAGCAACATTTTTATCAATCTCAAGGTGATAACCCCAATTATCGCTATACTTTATAGCTATATCTAAACCATTTAATATATAATCGTGCCTTAGCTGATTGCTTATATATTTTTTGTAATTAGTTAATAGGCGTTCAATAAATATATTAGCTTTAGCAATTTCTGATGGTAGTATAACAAGTTCTATTTCTTGCCTAGATGTTTTACCTACAAGCCCGCCCGATTTCCACACCATTTTTGCATTACCTTTAGATACCTGGTGCTGCACCTTAACCTGTTCTTTTTCTGTTATATAAAATGTTGTGTTGGTGTTATTAGGGCCAAGATCTTTTGCGCCTAATTGTAAAAGCTTATTAGCAAGGTTATTATATTGCTGTTTTGTTATAAAAGCCTTGCGCTCAACCTCAATGTTCATATAACCATTATACTATCTATCAAACCCGCAATAACTCAACTCTTCAAAATTACTGTTTTACAATAATCGTGACGGAGCCTGTTAGTATTGGTTAAATTGCCCTATTTATTGGTTTTTTAATTCATAACTAATTTTTAGTTACAAAAACAATCGTACCCTCTGGCGCCCAATTATACATCCATTTTGCCATACTTTTATACTTTACACCTATACAACCATGACTATAAATATACTTTGAGGTCCGTTATCTAATTTCCATTACGCTTTAGTATATATATTAGATTAATAATTAAGATACCATTTTATATATTAGTACACCATGTGTAGTGTACCTACGCTATAGGTAGCGTTGTTTTAGGCGCTCATAAGAGTCGTCTTCTTGTGCCGTGGTTTTAGTAATTATGGCGATATAAAACGGTTTGCAGGTTTTAGATGGTAGTAACCTTATTGTATTAGATATACGAATATCAAGGTTTTTACCGTTCCATTGGGTGATGCCGGGTATTTTATCTACCGGATAGTTATTAGGAGTAATAATATCAGCATTGAAATTATGTCTTAACAGGCTGTCTATTACGGTTTCGTTTTCTTCTGGTGCCATAGTGCAAGTGCTATATACCAGCCTGCCACCCGGTTTTAACATAATGAAGGCTTCTTGCAGTAATTTGGACTGTAAACCACTTAAGCGCTTAATTGTATTTAAGCTCCAGTTACCCAAATTATCTGGATGTAAGTTTGCTTCTCCGCTACATGGTGCATCTAGCAATATTTTATCAAAAACATCTTTACCCATATCTTTAGATACATATCGGCCATCTCTCAAGCTGTAATCTGCTGCAACCCCCATATTTTGCATGAGCTTTTTCATATTAAAAAATCGAGTTCTTGATGTATCGTTTAGAATTAGGCAAGCTTTGTTGTCTGATAAGGCAGCGATATGGCTAGATTTACCACCTGGGGCTGCACACAGATCTAAAATATTATCGCCCTGTAAAGATCTTAGTTCTAGCACCGGTATATAGCTAGCTGGATTTTGGATAATTATTTCGCCACTTAAAAATTCTGGCAGTTCACTAAGTTTTACGGAATCATCTTTAACAATATAGGCATTATCCAACCACGGTAAAGGTTCTACAAACTTATAATGTCTTTTAATATTCTTAAGCGTGCTTTTACGAACTTTTAGAGGATTTATACGAAAACTTTTATAATACTGCGTGTTTAATAAAGACTCCGCCTGTTTAATGGTTAATCCCCAAGAATTGCTGGTTCTTTCTAGAAAATCTTTGTTCATATACACTATAGTTTACAGTTGACAGTGAACAGTGTACAGGTATAGTTAACAGTTTACAGTGAACAGCCAACAGTTAAACATAAAAAGAGCTCGGAATGCGAGCTCTTTCTTTGTGATTTTCGATATACTTTATACGATATACGAACTACGATATTCTATCGTTTGGTGAACTGTCGTTGTTTGCGAGCGCCTTTAAGGCCAAACTTCTTTCGTTCGCGCTCACGAGGATCACGAGAAAGCAGATCTGCCTTTTTAAGTGTGCTTTTAAAATCTTCGTTTACTAACACTAGGCTTTTTGATATACCTAGTTTAATTGCATCTGCCTGCCCAACAGGGCCACCGCCTTCTACAACTACTGATACATCAAACTGATCTTTTTTATTTAGTAGTTCAAAAGGCTTCTGGAGCTCTAATATCAAGGCATCGTTACCGCTAAAATATTCTTTAGCAGGTTTGTCGTTTATTGTAATACTTCCCTTGCCACCTTTTAGTCTTATTCTTGCAGTAGCGCTTTTTCGGCGACCTAATGCATAAAAATAGTCTTGCTTAGCCATATTAATTTACACCTACCTTTACTGGTTTTTGAGCTTCATGGTTATGAACATCACCTTTATAAACTTTTAGGCGCATTAACCTTGCGTCTATTAATTTATTCTTGGGTAACATTCCTTTAACCGATTCATATATAACTTTAGTAGAATCTTTAGCCATTTGTTCTTGCAAAGTAGTGGTTTTAAGGCTACCAGGATATTGACTATGGCGATAATATTTTTTGTCGGCCATTTTATTGCCGGTAACTACAAGTTTGTCTGCATTTGTAACTACTACAAAGTCACCGCAATCTATGTGTTGGGTAAATATAGGCTTGCCTTTTCCGGTTAATAAAGTTGCTATTTTGGTTGACAACCTGCCAAGCGGTGCTTCGCTAGCGTCAATTACATACCAAGCTCTTGTTACATCAGTTGGTTTAGCGCTGAAAGTTTTCATTATCTATCCCCCTTTGTAACACCCTTTGCACGCGAGGCGGTTTTGTTGGTATGGGTTGCGATATCTTTCTTAACAACCGCCTGTTTTGCTACCGGCTTTGGCTTATCGGAAGATTTGACCTTGGTTTCGTTTGGCTTTGACGCCACCTTTGCCTTAATCGATTCTGCGGGTTTTACAGTTGAGCTAATATCATCTACAAAAGAAACTGTAGCCATTGATGCATTATCACCACGGCGATTAGATTGTTTAGTTATTCTAAGATGCCCAGAATCACGACCCTTTAACTTGGGGGCGATTTCGTCTACTAATTTGTGGCCACTATCTACATTAGCCAGTTTGGCAATTACTAACCTACGATTGTGTAAGTCACCTTTTTTGGCTTTAGTAATTAGTTTTTCTAAGTAAGGGACTACCTCTTTGGCCTTTGGGGTGGTGGTAGTAATAGAACCATTTTCTATCATATTACTAGCCAAACCTTTTATAAGCGCATTTCTTTGATCGCGCTGACGGCCGAGCTTTCTCCCTTTGTATCCGTGTCTATGCATTTTATAGCTCCAATTCGGCCAACTTATCCTTAACTTCGTCTAGGGCTTTTTGACCAAAGCCCTTGAGGTCCCTTAGTTCTGCGTCGCTAAGACTAAACAAATCTTTTAGAGTATGGATATCGTTATTAATTAATGCATTGGTTGTTCGTGCTGTAAAATTAAGATCCTCTATAGAAACCAGTAGTTCTGACGGTTCATCGCCGTCATCGGTAGCGTTAAAATCTGGAGCAACTGTTTTACTTGCCGGAACAGCTTCTACTCTTGTAGAACCGGCAAGTGCCGTGTATTGATTTACAAGAATCGCCGATGCTTCCTCGAAGGCGTCTTTTGGTGTTATTGTGCCGTCTGTGTCTACGGTGATAATTAATTTATCTAAATCGGTTATCTGGCCAACACGGGTGTCTTCTACGCGGTAGCGAACTCTAAGCACGGGGCTAAAGATAGCATCTATAGCAATCATATCGCTAGGTTTTTTAGTGGCGCCTTCTTCTACCGTTCGGTAACCCCTGCCGGTTTCTACAATTAGATCAATAACAAGACTTGCCTTATCGTCATCTACGGTAGCGATAATGTGATCTTTATTAACCACTTCTATATCGGCATTACCGGTAATATGGCTAGCGGTAACCTCGCCCTTGCCTTTGAATGTTAATCTTACGGTTTGTGGCTCATCGCTAAACACCCTAAATCTTATACCTTTAAGATTTAGCATAATACTTACTACATCTTCTTTAACGCCCGGAACGGTAGTAAATTCGTGAGTTACTCCCTCTATTTTAAATGAAGTTATAGCGGCACCGGAAATGCTAGATAGCAAAACACGGCGCATACTGTTACCTAGCGTCATGCCATAGCCGGTATGAAGAGGCTCTATAACAAAAGTTGCGCTTGTATCACTATGTTCGTCTATGTTTGCTAATGATGGTGTGTGAATAATCTTTGTCATACTTTTTTTCTGACCTCTCCTTATCTTGAGTAGTACTCTACTATTAGTTGTTCATTGATTTCTGGCTCTGCCTCTTCTCTTGGAGGTAGTCCAGTTACTGTAATTTGCAATTTCTTACGATCTACTTTAACCCAAGTAACAACCACATCGTTACTACTGGTTATGTTGTCTAGGTTTTTGAAATATTCACTCTTGGTGCTTTTTTGCCTAACTACAAGCTCATCACCGGGTTTTAATCTGATGGATGGTATATCAACACGGCGGCCATTTAGGTTAAAGTGACCATGGGTAACTAATTGACGAGCCGCTCTACGACTATTAGCAAACCCTGCGCGATAAACAATATTATCGGCTCGTTGTTCTAGTAGTTGTAATAATACAGTACCGCTTTGGCCGGTTCTTCTGGTTGCTTCTTGCATTAGGTTAGAGAACTGGCGCTCTAATAGGCCATACAGTCTTTTAACCTTTTGCTTTTCTCTTAGCTGTAGAGCATATTGGCTAGGAGCGTTTCTTCTACCCGAACGACCATGTTGGCCAGGGATAGTACTGCGCTTAACCATATGTTTAACAGCTTTAGGGTGCAAAGCATAACCTTCTCTGCGGCTCATCTTAACAATGGAATGTGTGTCTCTTGCCATGGTTATTACCTACACTCTCCTTGATTTACGAGGTCTAACGCCACCGTGTGGCACACCCGTAACATCGCTTAATGATTCTATTGCAATATCGTTTGCCGAAACCGCCCTAACAGCAGCATCTCTGCCCTGCCCTATACCCTTAAGATATATATCGGCTTTAGCTAATCCGTGTAAAGATTTTGCACTAGCCAGCGCTTTGTCGGCGGCTACCTGGGCAGCGTATGCTGTACCCTTTTTGCTACCCCGAAACCCGCAGGCTCCAGCACTAGAAGCGGTTAATAACCCACCATTACTATCGGTTACAGAAACTATTGTATTATTAAATGTTGCCTGAACATGCACTTGACCATGTGGCACACTGCGCTTGTTCTTCTTTTTCTTTGCGGCACTAGTAATTGTATCAGCCATAATTTACCCCTCTTAAGTCTTAGCCGGCACCTTCTTTGCCGTTCCGCCCACTGTAGTTTTCTTACCTCTTCTTGTACGGGCATTTGTCTTGGTTCGCTGACCCCTAGTTGGTAAATTACTAGAATGCCTTAAGCCCCTATAGCTTTTAATATCTTTTAAGCGCTTGATATTACCTACTACAATTCTTTGTAATTCACCCTCTACCCGGTAATTATTATTGATAACATCTTGTATTCTTGATGTTTCGTCATCTGTAAGATTCTTAACCCTTGTAGTAGTATCTACTTTAGCAACTTTTAAAATATCGCCGGCCGTTTTAGGGCCAATGCCATATACATATGTTAAAGCTACACCAACTTGCTTATCATTTGGTATTGTTACGCCACTTATTCTTGCCATATACTAACCCTGCCTCTGCTTATGCTTAGGTTTTAGTTTGTTGATAATGTACAGGCGACCTTTGCGGCGAACAATTTTGTCGTCTGGACTAATTTTTTTTACACTCGCACGCACTTTCATGCGGATCATCACTCCTTAATGCTTTGTGGTGACACACTGCGTTAAATTAATATTACATGCGGTAGGTTATCCGACCCTTCGTGAGATCGTAAGGTGTCAATTCTACCCTAACGCCGTCGCCGGGTACAAGTCGTATAAAGTTCTTACGCATTTTACCGGCAACAATAGCTATAATGATATGGCCGTTTTCAAGCTCTACTTTGAATTTAGTACCCGGTAGGGCCTCTATAATTGTGCCGTTAAGCTCGATAACTTCTTTAGTACTTGCCATATGTTACAACAACTTATAATTTTACTACATTTATCCACTATGTGTAAAGAGTAAAATTTAGGGTACTATAAACCTGTTGGTACAAGAATTAATGTTTTTTCACAATATAACTTCGGTGATTCGAATAACTCCGGCGTTGAAAATCTGAAGCAAAATTC
>JALOQO010000032.1 GCA_025453305.1 Patescibacteria group bacterium
GAATTTTGCTTCAGATTTTCAACGCCGGAGTTATTCGAATCACCGAAGTTATATTGTGAAAAAACATTAATTCTTGTACCAACAGGTT
Organism: Patescibacteria group bacterium; assembly: GCA_025453305.1. Classification (GTDB taxonomy): domain Bacteria; phylum Patescibacteriota; class Saccharimonadia; order Saccharimonadales; family CAIOMD01; genus Prado157. The sequence goes on from JALOQO010000032.1 coordinate 89, forward strand.
TATAGTACCCTTTTACACTAACTTCTATAAAGACATAAATGCCAATAAACTATGGATGTTTTTTGCTTTATCGCTTCTTTTTGAGTTGTCGTTCAAGGTTGCGCAGTTGTTGTCTTTTAATTAGTTGCTGTGCAAAAAATCCAAAAAGGGCAATCCCCACAACAATTAAAGCCATGGCGTATATCTTGCCGGCATTGGTTTTTGGTGTAAAATCTCCGTAGCCAACAGTACCAAGAGTTACCACTACATAATAAAATGAATCCAGCATATTCCATTTTTCTGTTTTATGAAAAAACAAGGCGCTAACAATTATCATACTAATAATGGATACTGCTAAGATTCGAAAATTATTTAACTGTGATTTTAGTTCTTTAGCTAATTGCTCTTTAGACGAATTATCCATAATCCATATTGTATAACGAATCAATCGTCATACAAAATCAGGTATTAAATCGAGTTTATTCGTAGTATGCTGGGATATTATATATTTGGGTTTGGTGTTTAAATCCGCTGTTTAAATCAATAAGAAAAGCATTTTTTGCATCTATTGGATATAAAGTAGTTTTCGGAATATCCTTAACGCTAAGCCACATAGGTTTATAAAAGTTAAAACCAAGCAGGCTGTCTTTATATTCATTGGAATTTTGGTTTAGAGCTGGTTCACCGCTTATATAATCACATTGATAATAAAAGTGCATATCACCGTTGTCGTGGTGAAATTCATATAATAATCTGCCCACTTTTACCTTAATTGATGTTTCTTCTAATAGCTCTCTTTTAACAGCTTGTTCTTGCGTTTCTTTACTTTCTATACCGCCACCGGGGAACACATAAAACTTTTGCTTATCTCTAACGCGATGCATTACCAGCAGTTTATCGTTATGTATTACAACACCAGCTACTCTATGTCTCGTCATAACATTTATCATAGCAGATTAATATTAACTTCTTTATAGCGACAATGACTGTTTGATCTTTTCAAATATTAGACGATGGCCTTTGTTGTTCGGGTGCAAACCATCTTTATATAAATATTCTTTAATCCAATCTTTTTGGCTTACATTTACATCCGCAAAAGTAACACCATACTCATCACATATTTGTTTTAGTTTAGTTCTAAATAACAATCTTCTGCTATTAGTGGAATATGAGTTGCTGCCATCGAACGGGTTAATTTTTGGATTGGTTTTAGATTCGTCTACATATCCATTGTTTGCAAATATAATATTATTTGAGTATTTTTGTAACATCAGAATTAATTTTTTAACTTGATTCTCGTATTCTTCTAATGTAGATACATAGTCGTCGGGTTTACCTGTTGCTTTAGAATTATTACCTCCAACACTGACGATTATTTTAGAATTTTCATTTCGGCCATAGTTATTAAATTGTTCCGGAAAGGTTTTTATTACAAAATCTATCGTTGCGCCAGGTTTAGCAAAATTGAATACTTCATACTTTTCACCAACCCCATTTGAGCTATACATTTTCTCATGTAAATATTGTTTTAATAAACTCGCCCATCCGCCGTCGCTAGAGCCAACACCGTATGCGACGCACGCGCCCAAAATAAAAAATTGCTTCATATTTTTAATTCCATCTATAAATTAATCAACTTTAAAAACGATATAATTATGGTACGCCCGGCAAGATTCGAACTTGCGACCCCTTGGTTCGAAGCCAAGTACTCTAATCCGCTGAGCTACGGGCGCGCGCTTAATAAAATCATTAATAATTATACAATATATAAGGTGTTTTTTAAATCAAAGTAGACCAATAGTACCAAAATCTATAAATAATTAACATTATTGGTATAACATAAAAAACCACTAAAATATCTAAATGGTGTTTAATTATGAAATGCTGAAAACTCAAATATTTTTCTGGCAATGCTATATTTTTTGTTTGTAGGTTATATAGCGTGGTATACCAAAATATTGGTATTGTTGCCACCCAAATAGTCATACAAAAAAGACAAAGTGCTCCGCTAACATACAAACTTGTATAAAAAAGTGCTCCCAAGAATATCATGGCTAGCACACTACCAGCCCATAGGCTTAGCATATACCATCTTTTTAATACCGCCCCGGCAATCATTGCCATACCGGTAGTTATGACTACGGTATAGCCAATGACACCAAAAAAAGTGTTAGATACCCCAAACACCTCGGCAATGGCAGTTTCCATAACTGATCCACAGCTAAATATTGGATTAATATCACAAACCGGAACAAAGGCTGGGTCCTTAATGGTATTAATATATTCTATGGTTAAGCCAAAAGATGCCAAGAAACCTAGTAAGCCTGCAATAACTAATATAAACGGAAAAAACTTAATAAAATCTGGTTGTTTATTTTGATTTGTCATTAGTTTAATAATACCAAAAATCCATAATAATTTCTTAGCTTAAAAAGAAAAGGGGCGCTAATCTCGCCCCTTTATCAATCTTGGAAGACTTGCACCCACGGATGTGGCTAACTAACTAACTAACTTTGTTCTAACTTAACTTCTATCTCGTTCTAACTAACTTACCAACTTGACCAGCCACATATCTTACTTTTAGTGCCGTATCACTTGGTCTTCCATATATAAGGTATCAAGCAATTTTTGCTCTGTCAATAATTACAATAGGTATGTTCAATAATAATTTATATTAACATATTGCGATTAATTTTAAGCGCGTGGTATATTCTATAAATACGATAATTGAGTATTAATTTTCATAATAGTTTTTCTCAAGTGATATAGCTAATACATGTGGATTATCTTTAGTAATTTTTGTAAACACAGATTGTATATCTACAAAATTACTATCTTCGTAAAAAGGAAAAGATTTAAAATTATATTGAGCAGAATCTAACCAGCTAATTACTTCGCTTTCTTTATTAGTATATGTAATATCCATGACAATATTATTCTTTAGATATCCATTGGCTATTTCTCCAGCACCATAACTGGGTTGGTAATTGTAATTTGTATCATTACTGATTTCGCTCGCTACATAATCCTCGTAATTATTATCGATATTATAGCCTATACTTTTACTAGTGTCGTTGGGGTTTAACCACTGTAACTTGGCGATCTCTTGCTCAATGCTTTTCATGTTAGATCGAAAATCGCCGATAAAACCATAATATTTCGTAATTCGGAAATCACAACGATGATTAAAGGCGTCCATTATTTTCCAATCTTTCTGACCTTTATAGCAATAGTCATAAGTTGAGCTGTCATATTCTGTTAGAAAATTGATTTTACTCAAAAGTATATATTCTTTTTGAATTTCGCCTTTAGCATAATTTCGGCTTGCTATTAATTCAGTACTATTGGGGTTCGGTTTTTTCTTAAACTTGCTTAAAGCTCCGTCTATACCTCCAGAAAACGCAACAAACATTGAGACAAGCACAATACCCGCTAGACTGTATATTAATACAATCGATATAACTATAACCTTTATCCAATTTCTTCGTTTACCGTACGAACTATTTATCATATACATTGTCTTTCAGGATTCTTTTTAAGCATTTCCTTATAAGATTTTGCAATTATTGACTGTAATATTATTATATTAACATCGTCTAATTTATTTATATACAAGCAAGATATGCTTGTTTTATGTTTACCTAGTTTTTCTAATTCTTTTTGATATTTATCAAACCCTGGCATTATGTAAATAGTTAAGTTTTGTTTACGGGGTGAAAAGCCGGTTAATGGCCAGTCGCCTTCTTGTTTGCTCCGGGTAGATTTATAGTGGTAGCTACCATAGCCGATAATGCTCGTACCCCACATAGCGGGTTCTTGCCCGGTGGATTCTTTAAATATCTCAAGTAGCTGTAAGCAGTCTTGTTTTTTAGCCTCGTCTTGTACGGTATTAACAAAGCCAATAACACTCGAGTCATTCTTTTTAGTTTTAAGTTCTGCCATTATATTGAATTCTATTTGGTGAATAATTTAACATTATAGCCAGTCTTTGTGTTTTAAATATATTAAAACTATTATAGCTAATGTTAGGGTTCCACCAACAACCAATGGAAATGCCAGAGGATTGCTATCTAGCGGTACATCAACATTCATACCAAAAAATGACCCAACAATAGTAGGGACGGTCAGAACAATGGTTAGAACGGTAAGAATTTTAATTTGCCGGTTAAGGTTATTGGTCATAATATTACTGTAAGCCTCACGGATATTAACTATAGTTTTAAGGTAACCTTTGCTTTCTTCTATTAATTGAGCTGTTTCTAATTGTAAATCTTCTAAAATATCCAAATCTTCTTCTGTGAATTTTAATACTTTTCTACCAGCTATCATATTCAAAAGGATGTTGTTTGTTGGCACAAGCTCACTTAAAAAGTCGTTTAGGATATCCTCTATTTCTACAAATCGTACAAAGTGTTTATTAGAAAACTTTTCATCGCGAAGGGAATTACGAGCTGATCTGATTTGTCTACCCATATAAGCTAACTGGTTAGCGTAGCTTTGCAGGCAAACATTTAAAGCCGACAGTAATAAATGCTTTTGCCTGTTTGTAACTAAGTGACTATGTGTTTCAAGCAAGTTTTCTAACTGTTCAAAGGGTTTATTTGTAAGTGATACAAATGATTCATCACCAATAATAAATAAAACAGGTTCTGTTTCTATGCTTCCGCGCGAACTTTTTAGTGCAAATCTGGTATACAGATAGGCCTTATCGTCTTCTATTTCAAAACGGGGCATTTCGTCTATATCGGTGGCATCTATTAGTAGCGTTGGCTCAAGGCCGGCCCTGGTTGATATATAATCAATTTCTTCTTTAGTTGGAGAGGTTAGTTGTACCCATTGCTTAGGCGCAAATTCTTTCTCCTCTATATAATCTGTAGATTTGGCTGTTCGTGATTTGTATTTAATCATAATCTTATACTATCAGATAGATATACTATTATAATATACATAATAATCTACAGATGAAAATTTTGGGTTTTTAATAATTTAATAAAGTCTGCTTCTTTTGAATATCGCATATTATAAATTGCGTCATCAATGTTTACCCAAAGACTCATTTCGTCTGGTAACATTGAAGATAAACCAGTCTGACTTAATAGGTATACCACTATTTTCTTGCTTACTTTTGAGCCATCGTTTTCTGTGGATGGTCTAGTATATTCTCCCAGTAAACTAATCACATGAGTTTTTATGCCGGTTTCTTCTTCTACCTCACGGATTGCGGTTTCGGCATCGCTTTCACCTGCTTTCTTATGTCCTTTTGGTATTGCATATTTTCCACTATCAAGTCGAACTAGTAATAGTCGGTCATTTATAATTACTATTCCGCCGGCCGATACTACATTTTTCATAAATTAATTATAGCAATACCAATGGATTTATGTGGCATTGAGTAATATTAGCTTTATTTCTTTGATAACTCCATTAATAGGTTTAGATGTATCAACCGTATACTCACCCTCGAATGGCTCAAGGGGATTTTCGACCATCCACTCTATTATTTTATCGGGTGTTACTGTTGGGTTGAAATCATTTAGCCTTTCTAGCGATTGTACCCTTTCTGATAGGATAGATTTTGGAGCAACGAGTTTTATTACCACTGTTTTCAGTTTTATTTTATTAGATATATCAATATATTCGTTCAATCTTGCGGTGTCGCAAAATCCTCTTGCTACAATTGCAGATTTTTTATTTTTCAATATTTTATTTGTCATAGATTTTTCTAATGTATGGATTTCTTCGTATATATCATCATCGTTTCCTACTATACTAGCTATGAAATTCAGAATTAAATTATGGTCAATAAATACAGCTACACCGTCTTTCTCTAATATCTTTCCAATTGTTGTTTTGCCAACCCCGGGGTAACCTCTAAGAATTATAAGCATGGACATCTTTAATATCCATCACTCGCCATGGCAAGGTAGGTGTCTTTTAATAATCTAGCATCATCTAAGGCATTATGTTGTTTGTATTTTTTTGGGTTTATATTTAATTTATTAAAAAATTTAGCATCTAATTTATGGTAGAGTTCAGGGTTATAACCGTAGGCAAAGAGTATAGAGGCAAAATCTATTGGTATCCAATAAAAAGGGCTATTCTGAACGCCACCAAGCAATTTGTGTAGATACAAGGTATCAAATTGATTCACGAATGCCACCATATAGGGCTTACCATTACCAACAAAATTTATTATCATATCAGCAGCTTGTTGTCGGTCTACTTTATTACCGGTAAGTGTATGCAGAAGGTTTTCTTTAACCCAATCATCATAATCACCCTCATACTCTAGCTCTAAATATAATTCCGAACCATCTTGTTTTAATAATCCTATAGAAAGAATTTCTCCCTTGTAGGGATTTAAACTCGAGAATTCAGTGTCTATAAAAACAATATTTTCTAAAGGCAGTTTCATTAACTTATATTATCATATGTATTTTAGAATAATATGTAATAATCATTTTCAATAATTGAGGAGACCAGGGAATCGGGATAGAAGTGTGGTTCTCTGATGATTTCCTGCAAACGGGATGATACGGCTCTTGCCCGTTCCGCAGCGGAGAAAGAGCCAAAGGGCGCAAAAACCTGGAAAACGGTATCCCCCGACAGGATGACGCGACCCTCG